>NZ_JBIWAM010000005.1:132437-195469 GCF_044760065.1 Pseudomonas sp. NPDC098740
TGAACAAGGTGGACTTGCCGACGTTCGGTCGGCCCACCAGGGCGATTACGGGAACCATGCGGCTCTCCACTTCGTTATTTCAGAAAATACAAAAGCCGCTGCGAGGCAGCGGCTGGTGCTCGGGGCAGCGCTTGAGGGCGCTGCGAACCCCGTGGAACGGGGCTGCCTGGGGTTTAACCCCAAGCATAGTCAAACCTTTACTTAATGGTCAGGGCTTCCAGTTTGCCGCTGTTGCCATACAGATAAATCGTGTCACCCACCACCAGCGGACGGGCACGCAGGCCGTCGCTGTCGATGCGCTCGCGGCCGACGAAACGACCGTCCACCTGGCTCAGCAGGTGCAGGTAACCTTCCATATCACCGACTGCAACATAGCTGGAGAACACTTCCGGAGCCGACAGTTGACGACGGGCCAGCGAATCGTTGCTCCACAAAGCTGTGGTGGAACGTTCGTCGACGCCTTCAACGGTGCCCGAAGACAGGCTCACATAGACGCTGCCAAAACCCTGGGCGACACCGGCATAGCTGGAAGCATCACGCTGCCAGAGCTGACGACCGCTTTCCAGATCCAGTGCCGCAACGCGACCCTGATAGCTGGCGACATACAGCGTACCGCCGGACAGCAGCAGGCCGCCGTCGATATCGACAACGCGCTCCAGTTCCGAACGACCCTGTGGAATGGCTACACGTTGTTCCCACACCGGCACGCCGTTGGAAATATCGAGAGCGACCACTTTACCGGTCGACAGGCCAGCCACCGCGAGGCGGTTGGTGACGATCGGCGCACTGGTGCCGCGCAGGGTCAATACCGCCGGAGTGCTGTCATACAACCAGCGCTGGGTGCCGCTAGCGGCATCCAGACCGATCAGACGGTCATCCTGAGTCTGAACGACAACGACATCACCGTTGTTGGCCGGCGGTGCGAGGACTTCACTGGACACGCGAGCGCGCCATTTCTCTTCACCGTTGATGGCGTCCAGGGCAACGATTTCACCCTTGACCGTACCGATCAGGAGCAGACCGTAACTGACGCCGACAGCGCCGGAAACAGGCAGTTCGAGATCTTTCTTCCATTTGACGTCGCCATTGCTGCGATCCATCGCCATCACCACACCGGTGACGTCGGCGGCATAGATGGTATCGCCATCGATCGCCGGAACCAGCATGTTGTACGAATTGCCCTGACCGTCACCGATCGAACGACTCCACTGCTTTTGCAGAACCACTTCTTCTTTGAAGTCGGTCAACTCGGCCGGTGGCAGTTCTTTTTTGCTGTTGCTGCTGCAACCCGCGGCCAATATGGCCAGAGCCAGCAATGCTGCATGTTTCCAACGAATCACGTCACGCATCCCCTTTGGCCAGGTCGTCCAGCTTGATTTGTAGGCCACCCACTGCCGCTTCATCCGACAGTGCCGCCTTGGCTTTTTGATACGCCGTGTTCGCTTCGTCGGTACGACCCAACTGCACCAGCAGGTCGCCTTTGAGTTCTTCGCGAGTGGCCAGGAATGCTTTATCGGCATCGCCTTCGAGCAGTTTCAGGGCTTCATCGGCCTTGTTCTGCGCGGCCAGTACCTGCGCCAGGCGCTGACGAGCAATTTCGCCCAGCGCCGGGTTGGCCGGTTTGGCGACAATGGCTTTCAGCTCGCTGGCTGCGTCATCCAGCTTGCCGCTGTCGACCGCAACTTTTGCCACGAACAGGCTGCCGTACTGCGCGTAAGCGCTACCGCCGAACTCGCTGTTGAGCTTGCCGGCCAGGTCCGCAACACGGGCGGCATCAGGCTTGCCGTCTGGCGTCAGCGTGGTTTCCAGCAGTTGCTGATAGAGCATCGAGGCGCCTTGCGACTGATTGCTCTGATACTTTTGAAAAGCCTGCCAGCCGAACACGATGACCAGCGCCAACAGGCCGCCAGTGACCAGGGGCTTGCCGTTGCGTGTCCACCAGTCCTTCAAATCCGACAGCTGTTCGTCTTCGGTACTCGACACCCCAATACTCCTTAATCGCTAAATCGGCTGTTTGACAGCTTCAACCCTGCACGACGCAGGTGGCCAGGTGTGCAGCAAGCGCATCCCAGGCAATGCTTTGTTGTTCGCCCTGGCCACGCAGGGGTTTGAAACCTACCACTTGCTGGGCCATTTCGTCGTCACCGAGGATCAGCGCGTACAACGCACCGCTCTTGTCGGCTTTCTTGAATTGGCTTTTGAAGCTGCCGGCGCCAGCATTCACTTGCAGGCGCAGGTTGGGCAATTGATCACGAACACGTTCACTCAGGGCCAGGCCGGCCAACTCGGCGGCTTCACCGAAGGCGCAGAGGTAGACGTCGACCTGACGGGAAATCTCTTCCGGGATCTGCTCCAGGGTTTCAAGCAGCAGCACCAGGCGCTCGATGCCCATGGCGAAACCAACGCCCGAGGTCGGCTTGCCGCCCATCTGCTCCACCAGACCGTCATAACGACCACCGGCACACACGGTGCCTTGGGCGCCCAACTGGTCGGTGACCCATTCGAAAACGGTCTTGCTGTAGTAATCCAGCCCGCGAACCAGCTTCGGGTTGATCACGTAAGGAATGCCGGCGGTGTCCAGGCGAGCCTTGAGGCCCTCGAAGTGCACGCGGGATTCTTCGTCGAGGTAGTCGGCCATTTTCGGCGCGTCGACCAGCACGGCTTGAGTGTCAGCGTTCTTGGTATCCAGAACCCGCAAAGGGTTGGTCTTCAGACGGCGCTGGCTGTCTTCGTCCAGCTTGTCCAGGCGGGCCGAAAGGAACTCGACCAGCGCTTCGCGATAACGACCGCGGGACTCGGCGGTACCCAGGCTGTTGAGCTCGAGCTTGACCGCATCACGGATGCCCAGCTCGCCCCACAGGCGCCAGGTCAGCACGATCAGCTCGGCATCGATGTCTGGACCATCGAGGTTGAAGACTTCGCAACCAATCTGGTGGAACTGACGATAACGGCCTTTCTGCGGACGTTCGTGGCGGAACATCGGGCCGATGTACCAAAGTTTCTGCACCTGGCCGCCGCCGGTGATGCCGTGCTCAAGCACTGCACGCACGCAGGCCGCCGTGCCTTCAGGGCGCAGGGTCAGGGAGTCGCCGTTGCGGTCGTCGAAGGTGTACATCTCTTTCTCGACGATGTCGGTTACTTCACCGATGGAGCGCTTGAACAGCTCGGTGAACTCGACGATCGGCATGCGGATCTGCTTGTAACCGTAGTTATCCAGCAAACGCGAGACGGTGCCTTCGAAATGACGCCACAGGGGAGTCTGCTCGGGCAGGATGTCGTTCATGCCACGTATGGCTTGCAGAGACTTGCTCACTATAAATCCTTAAATTCGTTCGACTTAGCCGCGCGCAATGACTGCTGCGTCAGCTTCGACCTTTTCGGCCGCTTTCTGGCGGATCAAGCGTTCAAGCTCATCCACCAGATTGTCATTCGTCAGTTTCTGCGACGGCTTGCCGTCGATGTAAATCAGGTTTGGCGTGCCGCCGGTCAAGCCGATATGGGCTTCCTTGGCTTCGCCCGGTCCATTGACCACGCAACCGATGACCGCGACATCCAGCGGCACCAGCAGGTCTTCGAGGCGCCCTTCCAGCTCGTTCATGGTTTTGACCACATCGAAGTTCTGCCGCGAGCAGCTCGGGCAGGCGATGAAGTTGATGCCACGGGAACGCAGATGCAGGGATTTGAGAATGTCGTAGCCGACTTTCACTTCCTCGACCGGGTCGGCCGCCAACGAGATGCGAATAGTATCGCCAATCCCTTCGGCGAGCAGCATACCGAGGCCCACGGCGGATTTCACCGTGCCTGAACGCAAACCACCGGCTTCGGTGATGCCCAGGTGCAGCGGCTGGACGATTTCCTTGGCCAGCAAGCGGTAAGCGGCGACGGCCATGAACACGTCGGAGGCTTTCACGCTGACTTTGAAGTCCTTGAAATTCAGGCGTTCAAGGTGCTCGACGTGACGCAAAGCAGACTCGACCAGCGCAGCCGGGGTCGGCTCGCCGTATTTCTTTTGCAGGTCTTTTTCCAGAGAACCGGCGTTCACGCCGATGCGGATCGGAATCCCGCGATCACGGGCGGCATCGACTACCGCACGCACGCGATCTTCGCGACCGATGTTGCCCGGGTTGATGCGCAGGCAGTCAACACCCAGTTCGGCTACGCGCAGAGCGATCTTGTAGTCGAAGTGGATGTCGGCAACCAAAGGTACTTTGACCAGCTTCTTGATCTTGCCGAAGGCTTCAGCGGCATCCATGTCGGGCACGGAAATTCGCACGATATCGACGCCAGCCGCTTCCAGACGATTGATCTGGGCCACGGTAGCGGCTACGTCATTGGTGTCGCTGTTGGTCATGCTCTGCACAGCGATAGGCGCATCGCCGCCAACGGGCACGTTACCGACCCAGATCTTGCGGGATTCGCGACGTTTGATTGGAGATTCGCCGTGCATGACTTATTGACCCAACTTCAGGCGAGCAGTCTCGCCACTGGTGAACGGAGCGACATCAACCACCTGCCCGTTGTAGCTGACCTGCGCGCCACGGGCGAAGCCCAGACGCACGGAGAAAGGTGGCTTGCCGCTCACGGAAACGTTTTCGCCTTTGCGCTTGAGACCGCTCAACAGCACTTTACCGCTGCCATCGGTCACTTGCGTCCAGCAATCGGCAGTGAATTGCAGTTGAACCTGACCCTGGCCAGCAACCGGAGCAGCCGCTGCCGGAGCGGGAATGGTCGGAGTAACCGAGGCGCTCGCAGGCGGGGTCGATACAACGGGAGCAGTCGGGGCTGGCGCGGTCGGAATCGCGACAACCGGTGCGGTGCTGTGCGCCGGTGCAGCGGGCGTCAGCGCTGGTGCTGGTGCAGTCGGTGCAGCAGGTGCGGTGGCTTCAGCTTCGGCCGGCGCTTCAGCCGACGTCTCGGCTTGCGGCAACGAAAGAGCGGTTGTGCCTTCAACCTGACCTTCCGCGACGGCCTGGTCTTCCGGCTCGTCCAGCGGATGGATCTGGGTGGTGCCGTCAGCGCCTTCGACTTCAACGTGTTCCGGGCTCAGGCTGGTCAGGTCTTTGGTGCGCAATGAGGTTTGATCCTGCCACCAGACAAAACCACCACCAATCACTGCGAACAGCAACAACAGGCTGACAACTCGCAAAATGGTGTGGGAAACCCGAACCGGCTCTTCGATACGTCCCAGGCTATGAACGTTGCTGCCCTGGGAGTCGGTGCCGGTGGATTGGTCGAACTGCTGGACCAGTACGGTTTGATCCATGCCGAGCAATTTCGCGTAGGCGCGAATGTAACCGCGAGCAAAGGTATGCCCAGGCAGCTTGTCGAAAGCGCCGGCTTCCAGATTGCTCAGGGAATTGACGGTGAGGTTGAGCTTGAGGGCCACTTCGGCCAGCGACCAGCCATTGCTTTCGCGGGCCTGGCGTAAAGTCTCACCGGGATTAACGCGATTCGCTGCTACAACTTCGGGATGCGCCGCTTTCATCATTGCTCCGACAGGTATTGCTGATATTCCGGCGTACCGGGATAGAGTCGTTTTAGTTGCAGGCCAAAACTGGCGGCCTTGTCGCGATCATCAAACACTTTTGCCAGCCGAACGCCGAGCAATAGACTACGTGCATTTTGCTCGGTGAGCAGGCTAAAACGATCGTAATAGTCACGCGCGGGCACATAATGCCTGTCTTCGAAGGACAACTCAGCCATTTCCAGCAATGCACGTGGCTGTTGGCGATTCAAACGCAGGGCTTTTTCCAGCTGCTGCCGGGCCAGATCACGCTGCCCCAGCTTCGAAGCGGTCATTCCGAGGTTCTCGAACACCCGCGAACGCTCAGGATACAAGGTATCGGCGGCGGCCTGTTCAAAGCGCTCGTACGCTTCTTTGTACCGTTTCTCTTCGAAAAGAAAACTGCCGTAGTTGTTCAGGATTCGCGCATCGTTGGGGCGTGAAGACAGCGCCTTGCGAAAATGCTGATCCGCCAGCTCCGGCTCCATCTCGGCCTGGAATACCAGGCCCAGCGCAGCGTTGGCATCCGGATCCGAGTCATCCAGATCCAGCGCTTTCTTCAACGGTACTTTCGCCCGTTCGGTCATGCCCTGCTGCAAGTACCCCAAGCCCAGCTGCACATAGGCAACGCGCGCTTCATCGCGGCCCTTGCTGGTCTTCATCGGGTTGAAATCGCCCGACAGGACACAACCAGCACACAGGCTGGCCAACAGCAAAAGCAGCGCGAAGCGCAGGGACATAGAGATCCTCTCTTAATTATTGTTCGCAGCGTTCTGTGCGATATCGTTTTCGGCGCTTAACTCGCGCACGGCGATATAACGTTCGCTGCGACGGGTGCGATCCAGCACCTGTCCTACCAATTGGCCACACGCGGCATCGATGTCTTCACCGCGGGTGGTGCGTACGGTGACATTGAAGCCGGCATGGTGAAGCTGATCCTGGAAACGACGAATCGCGTTGTTGCTCGGGCGCTCGTAACCGGAATGCGGGAACGGGTTGAACGGAATCAGGTTGATCTTGCACGGGATGTTCTTGAGCAACTCGATCATTTCGACCGCGTGTTCGACCTTGTCGTTGATGTCCTTGAGCAACGTGTACTCAATGGTCAGTACGCGCTTCTCGCCCAGGGACGACATGTAGCGCTGGCACGACTCGAGAAGCATCTTAAGCGGATACTTCTTGTTGATCGGCACCAATTGGTTACGCAATGCGTCGTTCGGTGCGTGCAGGGACAACGCCAGGGAGACGTCGATGTGCTTGGACAGCTCATCGATCATCGGCACCACACCCGATGTAGACAGGGTTACGCGGCGCTTGGAGATCCCGTAGCCCAGGTCATCCATCATCAGATGCATGGCGGCCACGACGTTGTCGAAGTTCAGCAGCGGCTCACCCATGCCCATCATCACCACGTTGGTGATGGCACGGTCGGCGGTCGCCGGGATGCTGCCGAACGATTTATTGGCAATCCACACCTGGCCGATGACTTCGGCGGCAGTGAGGTTGCTGTTGAATCCTTGCTTGCCGGTGGAGCAGAAACTGCAATCCAGGGCACAGCCTGCCTGGGACGAAACGCACAAAGTGCCGCGTTTGCCCTGGGGAATGTACACGGTCTCGACGCAGCTACCGGACGCCACGCGCACCACCCACTTTCGGGTGCCGTCGGTGGAGATGTCCTCGCTGACCACTTCAGGACCGCGAACCTCGGCAATAGCCTTGAGCTTGTCGCGCAAGGCCTTGCTGACGTTCGTCATGGCGTCGAAATCATCAACGCCAAGGTGGTGAATCCATTTCATTACCTGACCGGCACGGAAACGCTTCTCCCCGATTGAGTCGAAGAATTTTTCCATTTCCAGCTGAGTCAGACCCAGCAGGTTGGTTTTTACAGTCGATGTAGTCATGGATTCACCTTCACTCTTAAGCCAATGCTTAGCGAGTGGTTACTTCAGTAGCAGCGAAGAAGTACGAGATTTCGCGAGCAGCAGCGGCTTCGGAGTCCGAACCGTGTACAGCGTTGGCGTCGATGGAATCAGCGAAGTCAGCGCGGATGGTACCGGCAGCAGCTTCTTTAGGGTTGGTAGCGCCCATCAGCTCGCGGTTCAGAGCGATAGCGTTTTCGCCTTCCAGAACCTGAACGACAACCGGACCGGAGATCATGAAAGCAACCAGGTCGCCGAAGAAACCACGAGCGCTGTGCTCAGCGTAGAAGCCTTCAGCTTCAGCTTTGGACAGTTGCTTCAGTTTCGAAGCTACAACGCGCAGGCCAGCTTTTTCGAAACGAGTGGTGATCTCGCCGATAACGTTTTTTGCAACAGCGTCAGGCTTGATGATGGAGAAAGTACGTTGAACAGCCATGATGTAACTCCAGAAACGGTAATTTGCGAAAAATTAAACCCGCGAATTATACGCGGGTTCTTTGGTATTGCCTAACTGCGTAAGGTCGCGACCTCTGCCCTTTGTAGGAGCTGCCGAAGGCTCGGGCCGCGTTCGGACGATCCTTTGATTCTGCTTTGCGCTTGAGATTCCGGTCGCTTTGAAAAGATCGCAGCCTCGCTTCGCTCGTCAGCTCCTACTCTGCTTCTTCGATCCAGGCGGCCTGAATGGCTTCAAGCACCTTCTCGCCACCGCGGGTCGGATCATCACTGAACTCCGGCAATGCCAGCACCCATTTGTGCAGATCGACGAAGTTCACATAACGCGGATCCACATCCGGCCTGGATTCAGCCAGCTGGATCGCGATTTCCAGCACATCAACCCATTTCAGACTCATTTCAGTTCCTTGAATCAGTGCGCCGCTTCGGCCGCATGGTTGAGCGAGTATTTCGGAATTTCGACAGTCAGGTCTTCATTCCCGACGATCGCCTGACAGCCTAGACGCGATTGCGCCTCCAGACCCCAGGCACGATCAAGAAAGTCTTCTTCCAGCTCATCCGCCTCTTCCAGAGAGTCAAAGCCTTCACGAATGATGCAGTGACAGGTGGTGCAGGCGCAGACGCCGCCACAGGCGCTTTCCATCTCGATATGGTGTTCGTGGGCCAGCTCGAGAATGGATGTGCCAGGCTCAGCCTCCACAACCATACCGTCCGGGCAGAACTTCTCGTGTGGCAGAAAAATGACCTGCGGCATCGTTATTCCTCAATCTCATTCAGGTTGCGCCCCGCCAGCGCGGCTTTCACCGTCGAGTCCAGGCGGCGGGCAGCAAAGGCGTCGGTCACTTGCGACAGACGCTTGGTCTGCTGCTCGATGGCGTAACCATCGGTGCCTTTCATCAATTCGGTCAGTTCCTGCATCTGCAATTCGATGACCATGCGCTCTTCGGCGTCGAGCAAGCGCTCGCCATCGACATCGAGGGCGCCCTGCACCGCTTCGATCAGGCGCCGGGCATCGACCTGCTGCTCACGCAATACACGAGCGACCTTGTCGTCGTTGGCGTGCTGGAACGAGTCCTTGAGCATCTTGGCAATTTCGCCATCCGTCAGACCATAGGACGGCTTGACCTGGATGCTGGCCTCAATGCCCGAGCCCAGCTCGCGGGCAGAAACACTGAGCAGACCGTCGGCATCGACCTGGAAGGTCACGCGAATCTTCGCCGCACCGGCCACCATCGCCGGAATGCCGCGCAATTCGAAGCGTGCCAGGGAGCGGCAGTCGCTGATCAGCTCGCGCTCACCCTGCAATACGTGGATCGCCATGGCCGACTGGCCATCTTTGTAAGTGGTGAAGTCCTGGGCGCGGGCGACAGGGATGGTGGTGTTGCGAGGAATCACCTTCTCCATCAGTCCGCCCATGGTTTCCAGCCCCAGGGACAACGGAATCACGTCAAGCAACAGCAACTCATCGCCATCACGCTTGTTGCCAGCCAGGGTATCGGCCTGGATCGCGGCACCAATGGCCACCACTTGATCCGGATCGATTTCGGTCAGCGGCTCGCGACCGAAGGCTTCAGCGACGGCTTCGCGGACGCGAGGCACACGAGTCGAACCGCCGACCATGACCACGGCATGCACTTCTTCCAGCTCGATGCCGGAATCACGCACAGCGCGGCGACAGGCTTTCAGGCTGCGGGCAACCATCGGCTCGATCAGCGCATTGAAGGCTTCACGGGTCAGCTCGGCTTTCCAGTCGCCATAAGCGACTTCAACGGACGAGGTATTGGTCAGAGCTTCTTTGGCCGCACAAGCGGTTTGCAGCAGATGGCGTTGCGCACCCGGATCGAGGTCGGCGGACAGACCGGCGCTCTCGATGATCCAGCCAGCGATTGCGTGGTCGAAGTCATCGCCGCCCAGCGCGCTGTCGCCGCCGGTAGCCAAAACCTCAAACACACCGCCGGTCAGGCGCAGAATCGAAATATCGAAGGTGCCGCCACCCAGGTCATAAATCGCGACGAGGCCTTCAGCGTGTTGATCCAGACCGTAAGCCACAGCGGCGGCGGTCGGCTCATTGAGCAGACGCAGCACGTTCAGACCGGCCAGCGTGGCCGCGTCCTTGGTGGCTTGACGCTGAGCATCGTCGAAATAGGCCGGAACGGTGATCACCGCACCCACAAGTTCGCCACCCAACGTCGCTTCGGCGCGCTGACGCAGCACTTTCAGGATATCGGCGGAGACTTCGACCGGGCTTTTCGGCCCCTGAATCGTGTCGATGAACGGCATGTGCGACTCGCCGCCGACAAAGCGGTACGGCAGTTGATCGCCCAATTGCTTGACGTCGGACAGACCACGACCCATCAAGCGCTTGACCGACAGCACGGTGTTCAAAGGATCGGTCGCGGCAGCCAGCTTGGCCGACTCGCCGACTTCGACACGATCAGCGTGGTAGCGCACGGCAGACGGCAGGATGACCTGCCCGTCAGCGTCAGCCAGAGGTTCGGAAAGACCACTGCGCAATGCAGCGACCAGCGAATTGGTAGTGCCCAAGTCGATCCCCACAGCCAGACGACGCTGGTGCGGTTGAGGACTTTGGCCGGGTTCGGCGATCTGCAGTAGGGCCATCGTTATCAGGACTTATCTGTATATCAGGCGTGCGACCGGAGCGGCACTGGGTTAATCGTCGAGGCGCTCTTCTAACTGGCGCACTTCGTAGGTGAGCTTGTCGAGAAACTGCATGCGCCGCATCAGGCGTTCAGCCTGTTCACGTTGCGCTGCATCATCCCAACAGGCTGCGAAGCTTTCGTTCAGTTCATCCTGCGCAGTCTTCAGGCGACGCTTGAACACTGCAACACCCGCCAGGTCGGCGCTGTCTTGCAAGTCTTCGAGCTCTTCACGCAGCTCCATCTGCTGCAGAAGAAACTCCGGATCATGCACCGTGACCTCCAGCGGCAGCTCGCGCCCCCCCATGGCGAGCAAGTAACGCGCGCGCTTTGGAGGACTTTTGAGCGTCTGGTAGGCCTCGTTGAGGCTCGCGGATTGCTCTAGCGCCAGCCGCTGCTCGCGCTCGGAAGCGTCTGCAAAGCGGTCCGGATGAACACCGCGCGCCAACTCACGATAGCGCGTGGCCAACTGATCGAGATCCAGACGGAAGCTCGGTTTCAGCTCAAATAAAGCGAAATGACAAGGAGTACCCACGCGCAGCCTCAGATGTTGAAGCTTTCGCCGCAGCCACATTCACCGCGCACGTTGGGGTTGTTGAACTTGAAGCCTTCGTTCAACCCTTCCTTGACGAAGTCGAGTTCGGTGCCGTCCAGGTAGGCCAGGCTTTTCGGGTCGATGATCACTTTCTCGCCGTGACTTTCGAACACCTGATCCTCTGCAACCACCTCGTCGACAAACTCCAGCACGTAGGCAAGGCCGGAACAGCCTGTGGTGCGAACACCCAGACGAATCCCTTCACCTTTGCCGCGCCCGTTGAGGGAGCGTCGCACGTGTTGAGCAGCCGCTTCTGTCATGCTGATAGCCATCGGTGACTCCTTACTCGTCGCCAAAACTTGAAATTCAGATCAAGCCTTTCTTCTGCTTGTAGTCGCGAACGGCCGCTTTGATAGCGTCTTCAGCAAGTACGGAGCAGTGAATTTTTACTGGCGGCAGAGCCAGTTCTTCAGCCAGCTGAGTGTTTTTGATGGTCTCTGCTTCATCCAGAGTCTTGCCTTTCATCCACTCGGTGGCCAGGGAGCTGGAGGCGATAGCCGAACCGCAACCGTAGGTCTTGAACTTGGCGTCTTCGATGATGCCTTGCTCGTTAACCTTGATCTGCAGACGCATCACGTCGCCGCACGCTGGGGCGCCGACCATGCCGGTGCCGACATCAGGGTCTTCCGCGTCCATCTTGCCGACGTTGCGCGGGTTCTCGTAGTGGTCGATGACCTTTTCGCTGTAAGCCATGATTCTTAATCCTCACTCATCAGAGAGTCGCTCTTGAAGCCCTGCGCCCGAGGGTTCACAGGGCCGGTTTGCGGCGACTTGAAATCAGTGTGCCGCCCACTCGATTTTCGAAATGTCGACACCGTCTTTGTACATGTCCCACAGCGGCGACAGAGTGCGCAGCTTGGTAACGGCCTCGCAGACTTTCTGCGCGGCGTAGTCGATTTCTTCCTCGGTGGTGAAACGGCCGAAGGTGAAGCGAATCGAGCTGTGTGCCAGTTCGTCGTTGCGGCCCAGGGCGCGCAGTACGTACGAAGGCTCAAGGGAAGCCGAGGTGCAGGCCGAACCGGACGAAACCGCCAGATCCTTGAGCGCCATGATCAGCGACTCGCCTTCAACGTAGTTGAAGCTCAGGTTCAGGTTGTGCGGAACGCGGGCGGTCATGCTGCCGTTGATGTACAGCTCTTCCAGGCCTTCGACCTGTTTGAAGAAGCGGTCACTCAGGGCCTTGATGCGGATGTTCTCGGCAACCATGTCTTCCTTGGCTACGCGGAAGGCTTCGCCCATGCCGACGATCTGGTGGGTCGCCAGGGTGCCCGAACGCATACCGCGTTCGTGACCGCCGCCGTGCATGGTCGCTTCGATGCGAACACGCGGCTTGCGGCTCACGTACAGTGCGCCGATGCCTTTAGGGCCGTAGGTTTTGTGGGCAGAGAACGACATCATGTCGACTTTCAGCTTCGACAGGTCGATATCGACCTTGCCGGTGGACTGAGCAGCGTCGACGTGGAACAGGATGCCCTTGGAACGGGTCAGTTCGCCGATGGCTGCGATGTCGTTGATGGTGCCGATTTCGTTGTTCACGTGCATGACCGAAACCAGGATGGTGTCGTCGCGCAGGGCAGCTTCGATCATCTCTGGGGTGACCAGACCATCAGTGCGAGGCTCGATGTAAGTGACTTCGAAGCCTTCACGCTCCAGTTGGCGCATGGTGTCGAGGACAGCCTTGTGCTCAATCTTGGTGGTGATCAGGTGTTTGCCTTTAGTGGCATAGAAATGCGCCGCACCCTTGATTGCCAGGTTGTCGGACTCGGTGGCACCGGAGGTCCAGACGATTTCACGCGGGTCGGCGTTGACCAGGTCAGCGACCTGACGACGAGCGTTTTCGACGGACTCTTCAGCTTTCCAGCCGAACACGTGAGAACGGGACGCCGGGTTACCGAAGTTTCCGTCAACCAGCAGGCATTCACTCATTTTTTGCGCTACACGCGGATCAACCGGGGTGGTCGCAGAGTAATCAAGGTAAATCGGCAATTTCATGGACTATCTCCTAAATCAGGCTGGCTGGCGTGCCGCTAGCTCTTTGGCTGTCATTCGACGGCGGACGCTTCAATCTTGTCCAGGCGTGGCGCTTTGCTGTTGCAACGGCGCTGATCCTGACGCTGGGCTACTTCTTGTACCTCACGGCGAGTGACAAGGTCAGCCAAGCTGATACCGCTCAGAAATTCGTGAATCTGCAGGCTCAGATCGCACCACAAGTGGTGGGTCAGACAGGTGTCGCCTTGATGGCAATCACCCTGGCCCTGGCATTTGGTTGCATCGACCGATTCGTTAACCGCATCGATCACTTGGGCGACCTGGATGCCCTGCATGTCGCGCGACAGCTGATAGCCGCCGCCTGGACCACGGACGCTGGACACCAGATTGCTGCGGCGCAATTTGGCGAAAAGCTGTTCGAGGTAGGACAGGGAGATGCCTTGGCGCTCGGAGATATCGGCCAGGGACACCGGCCCGTGCTGCGCATGCAACGCCAGGTCAAGCATGGCGGTCACGGCGTATCGGCCTTTTGTAGTCAGTCGCATGGACAATTACCACGGAGTTCAGAATGGGGCGAGTATGCAATTCCCGAGTATTTAAGTCAACTATAAGACCTAGTACTTTAGTCAGGATTACCCGCAAAAGAGCGCGCGCATCATAGCAAAGGCTGGCCACGAACAGCCAGCAATTGCTTGCGAAGGGGCCAGCCCGGAGTTAGCTGGCCTTGCTTTCATCTTTATCCTTGACGCAGGCGAAGTCTTCTTCGCGCAACTCAGGCAGATCCTTGGCGCAGTAGTTACTGCCCAGGTCCTTCAACGCACCGCACATCCCCTCCAGACGGCCGTCGACGGCCTGCAGGTGATCAAGCAGCTGACCAATGGCGCGAGCCACCGGATCAGGCATGTCTTCGCCGACCCCGTAGGCATCGAAACCGATTTTCTCGGCCATGGCCTTACGCTTGGCGTCCTGCTCATCGTCAGACTTGACGATGATCCGCCCCGGAATGCCGACCACCGTCGCACCCGCCGGAACCGCCTTGGTGACCACGGCGTTGGAACCGACCTTGGCTCCGGCGCCGACCGTAAACGGACCCAGCACCTTGGCCCCCGCCCCGACCACCACGCCATCTTCAAGAGTCGGGTGACGCTTGCCCTTGTTCCAGCTGGTGCCACCCAGGGTCACGCCCTGATAAAGAGTGACATCATTGCCAATCTCAGCGGTTTCACCGATGACGATGCCCATGCCATGGTCGATAAAGAAACGACGACCGACCTTGGCACCCGGATGGATCTCAATCCCGGTCAACCAGCGACCGAAGTTTGACACCAGCCGCGCCAGCCACTTCCAGCCCATACCCCACAGCGCCGACGACAGGCGGTGGATCCAGATGGCGTGCATGCCCGGGTAGCACGTCAGAACTTCAAAGGCGTTGCGCGCTGCCGGATCACGATGGAAAACACTCTGGATATCTTCACGCAAACGCTCGAACATTTTTAATCCTTCCGCTTTAGAAGCTCGCCACGGGCCGCTTTCTGGGTTTCCGTGAGGATGCCACGCAATATATTCATTTCCGCCCGGCTGACCGAGCTGCGTCCGTACAACCGGCGCAGGCGCGCCATCAAGTGCCGTGGTTTTTCCGGATCGAGGAATTCAATGGCCACCAGGGTTTGCTCCAGATGCTCATAGAATCGCTCCAGCTCATCCATGGTCGCCAGCTCACCACTTTTGGTGGACGCCACTTCATCCTTCTCGACCTTGCTCGGCTGACCCTGGGCCGCGAGCCAGGACATACGCACTTCATAGCTCAATACCTGCACCGCCGCCCCAAGGTTCAGCGAACTGAACTCAGGGTCTGATGGGATGTGCACGTGATAATGACATCGCTGCAGCTCTTCATTGGTCAGACCGGAATCTTCACGACCAAAGACCAAAGCGATTTCAGCGCCCTGCGTTGCTTCCTCGACCACTTTCACACCGCATTCGCGGGGATCGAGCAACGGCCAGGGAATGCGACGGTCACGGGCGCTGGTGCCGAGCACCAGATTGCAGCCAACCAAGGCATCTTCCAAAGTGGCGACGACTTGTGCGTTTTCAAGGATGTCACCGGCACCGGAAGCACGAGCATCGGCTTCGTGATGCGGAAACAACCGAGGTTCGACCAGCACCAGCCGCGACAGGCCCATGTTCTTCATGGCACGCGCAGCCCCGCCGATATTCCCGGGATGGCTGGTATTGACCAGGACGACACGAATGTTATGCAGCAAGGGAGGCGCTCTCGAACACAGAAATGGGGAGCAGAATCTTACAGTTCATCCTACCGTTAAGCTACGAATCCGAACACCGACCTTCACCTGTAGAAAAGTTCTGATAGAATGCCCGGCTTTCTTTAACAACCTTAGGTGACACATCCATGCAGCCCATGCTGAATATCGCGCTGCGCGCCGCCCGCAGCGCCAGTGAATTGATCTTCCGCTCCATCGAGCGCCTGGATACCATCAAGGTCGACGAAAAAGACGCCAAGGATTACGTATCCGAGGTGGATCGCGCCGCCGAGCAGAAAATCATCGACGCGCTGCGCAAGGCCTACCCTACCCACGGCATTCTCGGTGAAGAAACCGGCATGCACCCTGGTAGCGGCGAAGGCGAAGACTACCTGTGGATCATCGACCCACTGGACGGCACCACCAACTTCCTGCGCGGCATTCCTCACTTCGCTGTCAGCATCGCCTGCAAATACCGCGGTCGCCTGGAACACGCTGTTGTTCTGGACCCGGTTCGCCAGGAAGAATTCACTGCCAGCCGTGGTCGTGGCGCTCAACTGAACGGTCGTCGTCTGCGCGTCAGCGGCCGCACCAGCCTGGACGGCGCCCTGCTGGGTACCGGCTTCCCGTTCCGCGATGACCAAATGGACAACCTCGACAACTACCTGGGCATGTTCCGCGCCCTGGTTGGCCAGACCGCCGGCATCCGCCGCGCTGGCTCGGCGAGCCTGGACCTGGCTTACGTAGCGGCCGGCCGTTTCGACGCATTCTGGGAGTCGGGCCTGTCCGAATGGGACATGGCTGCAGGCGCCCTGCTGATTCAGGAAGCAGGCGGCCTGGTGAGCGACTTCACCGGCGGCCACGACTTCCTTGAGAAAGGCCACGTCGTTGCCGGTAACACCAAATGCTTCAAAGCAGTACTGACGGCCATCCAGCCGCACCTGCCGGCTTCGCTGAAACGCTAAGCGAGCAGCCACAAAAAAGCACCCCTCGGGGTGCTTTTTTTATGCCTGGAATTTGCCCTCAAGAACACCACCGACCAAATGTGGGAGCGAGCCTGCTCGCGAAAGCGGTGTATCAGCCACCTCCATTGCTGGATGTGACGACGCCTTCGCGAGCAGGCTCGCTCCCACAAGGGTTTAGTGGGGAGGCAAAGATCCCGGGCACAAAAAAAGCACCCCGCAGGGTGCTTCTTTTGAATCTGAATTTCAGCTATTTACTGAGCCGGCTCGTTCTGCCCCAGGATCAGCTTGCCTTCCTTGTCGACCGGAATCTGGTTGCCCGGATCGCGATCCATCCGCACTTTGCCTTCCTTGCCATCCAGTGAATAACGGACGTCGTAACCTACGACCTTGTCACTGATGTCATTCACGGTATTACACCGCGTCTGAGTCGTGGTGTAGGTGTCGCGCTCCTGCATGCCTTCCTGAACCTTGTTGCCCGCGTAACCACCGCCAACTGCACCTGCTACGGTGGCAATCTTCTTGCCGGTGCCACCACCGATCTGATTACCGAGCAAACCACCCGCCACGGCACCCAATACGGAACCGGCGATCTGGTGTTGATCTTTCACCGGCGCTTGCCGGGTTACTGCAACGTCCTTGCACACTTCACGTGGCGTTTTGATTTGTGTCTTGACCGGTTCAACGGCTAGAACTTGCGCATATTCAGGGCCGCTATTAACCAGCTTGTAGGTGGCCACAGCACCCCCGGCAGTTACACCGACAGCACCCAATACCGCACCAACCAGCAACGACTTGTTCACATGAACCTCCTGACCATCACATGCGGGACAAGCCCGCGCTTCTCCCAGCCTTGGAGCATAAAAAAAGGCGCGAGTTCAATACTCGCGCCTTTTCGGCCGACAGCTGGAAAACGATAGCCGTTATGGGCGGTCGTCGACTTCCTTATCGGTAGCCACTGCAGGAATCAGATCCTCGGTACTCAGGTTCAGCCAGATCAGCACGACGTTGGCGATGTAGATCGACGAGTAAGTACCCGCCAACACACCGATAAACAGCGCGATGGAGAAGCCGAACAGATTGTCGCCACCGAAGAACAACAGGGCCGCGATCGCCAGCAAGGTGGAGATCGACGTCGCCATGGTCCGCAGCAGGGTTTGCGTGGTCGAGATGTTGATGTTCTCGATCAGCGAAGCCTTGCGCAATACGCGGAAGTTCTCACGAACCCGATCGAATACCACGATGGTGTCGTTGAGCGAGTAACCGATGATCGCCAGCACCGCCGCCAGTACCGTCAGATCGAAGGTGATCTGGAAGAACGACAGGATACCGATGGTCACGATCACGTCGTGAATCAACGAAACGATGGCACCGACCGCGAACTTCCACTGAAAGCGGAAAGCCAGGTAGATCAGGATGCCGCCCAACGCCATCAGCATGCCGAGGCCACCTTGGTCGCGGAGCTCTTCACCGACCTGAGGGCCGACGAATTCGACGCGCTTAACCACCGCCGGGTTGTCGCCACCGACCTTCTGCAAGGCCTCGGCCACCTGGTGACCCAGCTGCGGGTCCTCACCTGGCATACGCACCAGCAAATCAGTAGTCGCACCGAAGCTCTGTACGATCGCCTCGTGATAACCCGCTGTAGCCAGCTGCTCACGCACTTTAGTGACGTCGGCCGGACGCTCGTAGGTCAGCTCGATGAGCGTACCGCCGGTGAAGTCCAGGCCCCAGTTCATGCCCTTGGTGGCGACGCTGAACAATGCCAGCACGGTAAGGAACAATGTGACGCCGAACGCAAAATTGCGAACGCCCATGAAGTTGATTGTACGTAACATGGCAGCCCCTTAAATCCACAACTTCTTGAAGTCACGACCGCCGAAGATCAGGTTGACCATCGCGCGGGTCACCATGATGGCCGTGAACATCGAGGTAAAGATCCCGAGGGACATGGTCACTGCGAAACCTTTGACGGGACCGGTGCCCATCGCAAAGAGAATCCCGCCGACCAACAAGGTTGTCAGGTTGGCGTCGAGAATCGCGGTGAATGCCCGGCCGAAGCCTTCGTTGATTGCCCGCTGCACGGTCATGCCCGCCGCAATCTCTTCACGTATCCGCGAGAAGATCAGAACGTTGGCGTCGACGGCCATACCCATGGTCAACACGATACCGGCGATACCCGGCAGGGTCAGCGTTGCACCCAGCAGCGACATCAGGGCCAGCAGCAGCACCATGTTCACCGACAGAGCGACGGTGGCGATGATGCCGAAGAAGCGGTAGATGGCGATGATGAACAGCGAGACAAACAACATGCCCCACAGCGATGCATCGACACCTTTGATGATGTTGTCGGCACCCAGGCTTGGGCCAATGGTACGTTCTTCAGCAAAGTACATCGGCGCAGCCAGACCACCGGCACGCAGCAGCAGCGCCAGTTCGGACGACTCGCCCTGGCCGTTCAGGCCAGTGATGCGGAACTGAGCACCCAGCGGCGACTGAATCGTCGCCAGGCTGATGATCTTTTTCTCTTCCTTGAATGTCTGGACCGGCACGTCTTTCTCGACGCCATTGACCACTTGCTTGACGTAAGTGGTAACCGGACGTTGCTCGATAAAGATCACTGCCATGCTGCGACCGACGTTGCTGCGAGTCGCACGACTCATCAGCTCGCCACCGTGGCCATCCAGACGGATGTTCACTTCTGGCGTGCCTTGCTCGCCGAAGCCAGCCTTGGCGTCAGTCACCTGGTCGCCAGTGATGATCAAGCCACGCTCGATCTGTGCTGGCGGACGATTGCCTTCACGGAACTCGAAGGTTTCGGAAGTGGCTTTCGAAGCGCCAGGCTCAGCGGCCAGACGGAACTCAAGGTTGGCCGTCTTGCCGAGGATACGCTTGGCTTCGGCGGTGTCCTGCACGCCCGGCAGCTCAACCACGATGCGGTTGGCGCCCTGACGCTGAACGATTGGCTCGGCAACACCCAGCTCGTTGACGCGGTTACGTACCGTGGTCAAGTTCTGCTTGATGGAGTATTCACGGATTTCCGCCAGCTTGGCCGGGGTCATCGCCAGACGCAGCACCGGTTGGCCATTGAGGTCGGCCGGAACAATGTCGAAATCGTTGAAGCTCTTGCGGATCAGCGTACGGGCTTGTTCGCGGGCTGCTTCATCAGTGAAGCCCAGCTGAATGGCACCGTTGAGTTGCGGCAGGCTGCGATAGCGCAGTTTCTCTTTACGCAACAGGCTTTTCACATCGCCTTCGTAGACTTTCAGGCGCGCATCGAGCGCTTTGTCCATGTCCACTTCCAGCAGGAAGTGCACACCACCGGACAAGTCCAGACCCAGCTTCATCGGGTGCGCGGCCAGGCTGCGCAGCCATTGTGGGGTGGTTTGTGCCAGGTTCAGTGCAACGACGTAGTCATCACCCAATGCCTTGCGCACGACGTCTTTGGCAGGTAGCTGATCTTCAGCCTTGGTCAGACGAATCAAACCGCCCTTGCCGTTTGCTGCCAGGGTGGCAGCCTTGACGTTGATCCCGGATTCCTTGAGCGCTGCGCCCACACGGTCCAGATCAGCCTGAGTGACCTGCAGCGAAGTGCTTGCACCGCTGACCTGAATGGCCGGGTCATCAGGATATAGATTGGGAGCGGAATAAATCAGACCGACCGCTAGCACCGCCAGGATCAGAATGTATTTCCACAGAGGGTATTTGTTCAGCATCACGCCGCCCGCTTATGACGCGGGGCGCCTTGCGCGCCCCGTCGATTGAGTAGAAGTTGAAACTTAGATCGCTTTCAGCGTGCCTTTTGGCAGCGTGGCGGCGATGGCGCCTTTCTGGAACTTCATTTCGATGGTGTCGGAAACTTCCAGAACAACGAAGTCGTCTGCCACTTTAGTGATCTTGCCGGCGATACCACCGGTGGTCACAACTTCGTCGCCTTTCTGCAGGCTGCTCAGCAGGTTCTTCTGCTCTTTGGCGCGCTTGGCCTGTGGACGCCAGATCATCAGGTAGAAGATAACCAGGAAACCGACCAGGAAAATCCACTCAAAGCCGCCACCCATCGGGCCTGCAGCAGGTGCAGCAGCGTCAGCCATGGCATTAGAGATAAAAAAGCTCATTTAGCACTCCAGTTGCAAATGTTGAATCTTGGGGTCAGAAAACTCAGTCCAAAGGCGGAACAGGAAGCCCGCGTTTGGCGTAGAAGGCATCGACAAAGGCGGCCAATGTACCCTGTTGAATAGCCTCGCGCAAACCAGCCATAAGCACCTGGTAATGGCGCAAATTGTGGATGGTATTCAACATGCTACCCAGCATTTCGCCGCACTTGTCCAGATGGTGCAGATAAGCACGGGAGAAGTTCTGGCAGGTGTAGCAATCGCAGGTCGGATCCAGCGGCGAATCATCATGGCGATGGAACGCGTTACGGATCTTCAGCACGCCTGTATCAATGAACAGATGCCCATTGAGGGCATTACGGGTTGGCATCACGCAATCGAACATGTCCACACCGCGGCGCACACCCTCAACCAGATCTTCCGGTTTGCCAACGCCCATAAGGTAACGAGGTTTGTCAGCCGGCATCTGACCTGGCAGGTAGTCGAGCACCTTGATCATCTCGTGTTTCGGCTCGCCCACCGACAGACCGCCGATGGCCAGGCCATCGAAGCCGATACTGTCGAGACCTTCCAGGGAGCGCATGCGCAAATCCTGGTGCATACCGCCCTGAACGATGCCGAACAGCGCCGCCGTGTTGTCGCCATGGGCTTCTTTCGAACGCTTGGCCCAACGCAACGACAACTCCATGGAGACGCGAGCGACATCTTCGTCGGCCGGGTACGGCGTGCATTCGTCGAAAATCATCACGATGTCCGAGCCAAGATCACGCTGAACCTGCATCGACTCTTCCGGGCCCATGAACACTTTGGCGCCGTCGACCGGAGAAGCGAAGGTCACGCCCTCCTCCTTGATCTTGCGCATCGCGCCCAGGCTGAACACCTGGAAACCGCCGGAGTCGGTCAGAATCGGGCCTTTCCACTGCATGAAATCATGCAGGTCGCCGTGCTTCTTGATCACTTCAGTGCCAGGACGCAGCCACAAGTGGAAGGTGTTGCCCAGAATGATTTCCGCGCCAGTGGCGGTGATATCCCGCGGCAACATGCCCTTGACCGTGCCATACGTGCCCACCGGCATGAACGCCGGGGTCTCGACGGTACCGCGCGGGAAGGTCAAACGACCGCGACGAGCCTTGCCGTCGGTGGCAAGTAGCTCGAAAGACATACGACTGGTGCGACTCATTCTGTTTCCTCAGGGCCTGATTCTTTAGGGGCAGTAGGCGCGGGGTTACGGGTGATAAACATCGCATCACCGTAGCTGAAAAAGCGGTATTCATGCTCCACGGCGGCTTTGTAAGCGGCCATGGCTTCGGGATAACCGGCGAACGCCGAAACCAGCATCAACAGCGTGGATTCGGGCAAATGGAAATTGGTGACCAGGGCATCGACCACATGAAACGGCCGGCCCGGGTAGATAAAGATGTCGGTGTCGCCACTGAACGGCTTGAGCACGCCATCGCGCGCGGCACTTTCCAGAGAACGCACGCTGGTGGTCCCCACGGCCACCACGCGACCACCGCGAGCGCGGCAGGCGGCAACCGCATCGACCACGTCCTGACCGACTTCCAGCCACTCACTGTGCATGTGGTGGTCTTCGATCTTCTCGACGCGCACCGGCTGGAAGGTGCCAGCGCCAACGTGCAAGGTCACGAACGCCGTCTCGACACCCTTGGCGGCAATCGCCTCCATCAGCGGCTGATCGAAATGCAGCCCCGCCGTCGGCGCCGCTACCGCGCCCAAACGCTCGGCGTAGACCGTCTGATAACGCTCGCGGTCCGAACCTTCATCCGGGCGGTCTATATAAGGAGGCAACGGCATGTGCCCGACGCGATCGAGCAGCGGCAACACCTCTTCGGCAAACCCCAGCTCGAACAACGCATCGTGGCGCGCCAGCATCTCGGCTTCGCCACCGCCATCAATCAGGATCTTGGAACCCGGCTTCGGCGACTTGCTCGACCGCACATGGGCCAGCACGCGATGACTGTCGAGCACTCGCTCCACCAGAATTTCCAGCTTGCCGCCAGAAGCCTTCTGGCCAAACAGCCGCGCCGGAATCACCCGGGTATTGTTGAACACCATCAAATCGCCCGGGCGCAAATGCTCAAGCAAATCAGTGAATTGACGGTGTGCCAGGGCGCCGCTGACCCCATCAAGGGTCAACAGGCGACTATTGCGACGCTCAGCCAAAGGATGGCGAGCGATCAGCGAATCAGGGAGTTCGAAAGTAAAGTCAGCAACGCGCATGATGGGGTTCGTCTAGCAGGGGCCGGAAGTCTAGCCGAAATAGTGAAAATTCTCTATGTACCTGATTGACCGACGGTAATCTCATCTCTATACTTCGCCGCCATTGAGCCCTGATGGCGGAATTGGTAGACGCGGCGGATTCAAAATCCGTTTTCGCAAGAAGTGGGAGTTCGAGTCTCCCTCGGGGCACCATTTACAGTACATAGACGACTACCAGCGTCTACTCAACACCCATAGAGCCCGCTAACTGCGGGCTTTTTGGTCTCTGGGGGTTCCACCCCTATCTCTTGCAAGCCAGCCTCTTTTTGGTACATTTTCTGTACATATTCCAGTTCGAGAACCGGAGGTGTACAGCGATGCCATTGACCGCCTTGCAAATCAAAGCGTCCAAGCCTGCCGACAGACCGTTCACCTTGAGTGATAGTTCGGGTCTTGCCCTGCTGGTGAAACCCAACGGCAGCAAGTACTGGCACTTCCGTTACACCTATCAGGGTCGGGCGGCGCGCATGTCACTTGGCGTGTATCCGCATATCTCCTTGCAGGAAGCTCGTGAACGAGCTGCAGAATGCCGCAACCTACTCAAGCAAGGCACCAACCCCGGCGCCAAACGCCGCGATGACAAGCTACGACAGCAGGAGGCCGGGCTCAACACCTTCAGGCGAGCCGCGGAGTACTGGTACCAATTCAAAGCGGACTCCGGCCGCAGCAGCGCGACGCTGAAGAAGATCCGCGACTATCTCGATAAGGATCTACTGCCCGCGCTCGGCGAGAAGCAACTGGAGCTCATCACTCGAAGCGACTGCGCAAAACTGCAGGCCTGCATCGAAAAACGAGGCGCCTTCAATGTTGCGGACAAGACCAGGACCTGGCTGAAACAGATTTTCAGTCAAGCCATTGCACGTGGCCTGTGCGAACACAATCCAGCCTCCGAACTCCATGCCATTGCGATAGCTCCACCACCCACTCAACACTACCCACATCTACATGAACACGAACTACCTGAGTTTCTCCGGGCCTTAAGCAAGACCACCAGTCGGCTACCAGCGAGGATTGCATCATGGATGACAATCCTGACGGCGAGCCGCCCCGGCATGGTTCGCTATGCAAAATGGGAAGAGATCGATTTCGAGGAAGGGATATGGACCATCCCGGCCGCACGCATGAAGATGCGCAGAGATTACGTCAGCCCTCTACCTCATCAATTGATCGCCATGCTTACCAAACTGAATCAAAGCACTGGACGCAGCCGGTATCTGTTCCCTGGCAATGGTGAAAAGCAGCCAGTCATCAGTGAAAACACGATCAACCTGGTGTTCGCCAAGATCGGCTACAAAGGACGACTCGTCAGCCATGGCACTCGTCATACCGCAAGCACGCTGCTCCGCGAACATGGCTGGCTGAAGGATCATGTCGAAAGCCAGCTGGCTCACGTCGAGGGCGGCATCTCTGGTGAGTACAATCAAGCCCTATACCTGCCGCAACGTCGGATCATGATGCAGTGGTATGCAGACTATCTCGATGCCCTCAAAGAAGGCATTACAGCCAACCTTCGCGATCAATTTGATACTCGCGTTAATCAGTTCCTCGCTCGCCCTTCTGCACCGCCTCTAACAGCATCCCATGCACACAAAGATGATCCTCCCCAAAAGTTGCCTATCGAGACAGAATCAACGGCGACTCAGTGATCACTTGATGCCTCACGAATTCGACCCGCTCGACGACAACCTTGCAAAACTACCGTGGCGCATTCCAACATTGGTAAGCCAATGAGATCACCGCAGTCCGCCCTTCCACGCGGGTCCATCCAAACAGGGCTGCAAAGCCGCCCTGTTTGGATGGACCTCACTTAAGAAATCTAAAGCCCGCGCAAACTGTCTGTGGAAAACCACTGATTTCCACCGGTGGATAATTTCATCCACCGCCGCAGAACTCCCGAAAATTGGAGTCTTGACCTCAATTATCCACAGGCGTAGAAAAGATCGGGCAAAGCGCTGTCGTTGACAGCAACCCAGGTAGCCAGAACCTTTAAGGCTACGCCACACCGTGGTGGTTCTCCCAAAGTGCGATGAGCGTCCGGCGGCTCGCACGGTCACAGCGATGTGATGGATGCCTACTTTTACCAGCGTGCCCACTGCGGTAACTCATTCCCTTTCATAGCTGTCCTGCAGCAACCTATCCGCTTGGCCATTTCCTTGCGCCAACCTGCGCCCGTCTCTTTCTCCCGGAAAGAGACGGGCGCTCCTACCGCTGCTGCAGCCCAACTCGTACAAGGCTTTGCGGCATTTCCCCTCGTGACAATCGGCGTGACAAACACCGAAGTCACCAGCAACAGCGATGCAGATGATGGTGCCGCAGCCCAAGGAATGGACTGCACCTGACTGACAGTCAGGGATGCCCCGGTCATCGCCTCACTGCCTTCACCTGACTCAGGATCCCACGGCGCTGGTCTCGTCAGCCAATGCAACCTCCGCCCGCCCACCGGTAACGGTGTTCAGGAGGCCAGATCATGAGATGCCCAAGCTCCCGGTCGTAAAGAGCCGTCAATCCCGCGTTAGTGGACAACCCTCACAGGTCGCAGGGGCCTTGATCCCTGATAACACTCAACATTCTTGGCGGGATGACGTGGGGAAAGTTTTAAAAGTTTTGGCTTCGAGAGGAGTTTGATCATGGCATTGGTCGGTAGACGGGACGGGCGCAATTTTGGCTATGGCCGACAACTGAGTTATGCCGGGCCGCAGGCCCTCCGCGACCTGTTTGGCGGTGAGCATTACGGCACGGTCAAAGCGCACAGTGATCGCTGGCAGGCGTTTGTGCGGTGGTGTCGGTCGGAGGATGGGCCAGGGTTCAACGATGCGCGGCAGATTGATCGGCAGATCTTGTTGGACTATCCCGAATCGCGTTTTGCCAATTATCCGTACATGTATAAAAGGTCATCGATCAGCTCAAGCTCTTGTTGTGTGTACGGCGCTTTTTGGTATCGGCGAATGGCCTCAAGTACCCCTTTGATAGGCACTTGCCGCGCTGGATCATGAATGACTTCGATCAGCCGACCATAAGCAGGATCTCTTCCCTCTAAGTATTTTTCGGCTAGCTCTGCGAGTGATAGACGAGCTTGTAGATCGGTTAGCATTGGTACTTCTCCGGTCCAGCATTACCTTCAACTACCTTGATGCGAATTGGGAGGTTATGAAATTCTCTTTCTTCGCACAGTGAGCGCCATCATTGGGCCATTGTGCGCAAGAAGTTGCGCAGTAGATCGTAATATTCGCGACCCAACTGCCCTGCAAGCCACGTCTTGCAAAGACTGCAGCCAAGTGCGCAAGAAGTTGCGCAGTGGTGCGCAACTTCTTGCGCACTTTCTTCCGATTATGGTTGTAAAAAACTCGCTGAACGGCGAGCCAGGGCCGGCAGGCCACCGGCGTCTGGGCACTTCACAAAAGCTGGCACGCTCCTTGATAACAGTCAGGCACCCACCGGGCGATACCGCCTCCCGGGCACCTCACTTATTCAGCAAGGAGCACATCCATGGCTACTCCAGCGTACATGTCCGTCACTGGCGAAAAACAAGGTCTGATCACCGCCGGCGCATTCACCGCCGATTCGGTTGGCAACACCTACC
Source organism: Pseudomonas sp. NPDC098740 (assembly GCF_044760065.1). NCBI lineage: Bacteria > Pseudomonadati > Pseudomonadota > Gammaproteobacteria > Pseudomonadales > Pseudomonadaceae > Pseudomonas > Pseudomonas sp. NPDC098740. Next base: position 158,749 of record NZ_JBIWAM010000005.1, read on the forward strand.
AGGAAGGTCACGAAGACCAGGTCATGGTTCAGGCTTTCAACCACGACGTAATCATCCCGCGTGACCCGCAGTCCGGCCAACCGACCGGTCAGCGCGTACACAAACCAGTTGTGATCACCAAGGTCTACGACAAGTCTTCGCCACTGCTGCAAGCGGCTCTGACCTCGGGCGAGCGCATGAGCGAAATCGTTATCCAGTGGTTCCGTACTTCGGCCCAAGGGACCCAAGAGCACTACTACACCACCAAACTGGAAGACGCGATCATCGTCGCCATCAACAACAAAATGCACAACTGCCAGGATCCGTCGAACTCCCACTTCACGCACCTGGAAGAAGTACAGTTCACCTACCGCAAAATCACCTGGACCCACGAAGTATCCGGTACTTCGGGTTCCGATGACTGGCGTCAGCCAGTCGCTTAATCGCGGCTGACCGCTTCACGCATCGGCCAGCTCTGCTGGTCGATGTTGTTTCCGCCCTTCCAGAATTTGCGTCTGCTGATCCTTTGATCGGGTATTGGTTTACGCCGCAGCACTGCACGAGGAACAAGGGATGTTCGCGCCGGCCAATCAGACTCACTTTGCCCTGACTATCGAAGGTCTGGATAACGATCTCCAGGTGCTTGCCCTGCAAGGTCGGGAAGCCATCAGCCAGCCTTTTGTATTTGAGGTGGAACTGGTCAGTGAACAGCCATCCCTGGACCTCGAAACGCTGCTTCACAAACCGGCCTTTTTGCAGCTCTCGCCTGACGGCAGCGGCATCCATGGCCAGATCTATCGTGGCGCTCAGGGTGATTCCGGCAAACGCCTGACCCGCTACGCGGTGACCCTGCGTCCGCAGCTATCCTACCTGGCGCACCGCATCAACCAACGCATCTTCCAGAACCTCAGCGTGCCGAAAATCGTCGGCATGGTCCTCGAAGAGCACGGCATCCAAAGTAATGCCTACGAATTCAAAGTCGGGGCGATTTATCCCGAGCGCATCTACTGCGTTCAGTACGATGAATCGGACCTGCAGTTCATCCAGCGCCTGTGCGAGGAAGAAGGTATTCACTACCACTTCGAACACAGCGCCACGGCCCACAAACTGGTGTTCGGCGATGACCAGACGGTGTTCCCGAAACTCGCACCCGTGGCCTACCAGCAAGACTCCGGCATGGTCGCCAACAACCCGGTGATCAAGCGCTTCGACCTGCGTTTGGAAACCCGCACCAGCCGCACCACCCGCCGCGACTACGACTTCGAAAAACCGCGCCTGACCCTCGAAGCGGAAAACCGCGGCGACGCCCTGCCCGACCTCGAAGACTACGACTATCCCGGCCGTTTCATCGACCGCGAGCGCGGCAAGCACCTGGCCAAACGCGCCCTCGAACGTCACCGCAGCGACTTCCAGTTGGCCGAAGGCCGAAGCGATCAGCCGTTGCTGGTCAGCGGCCACTTCCTGGCCCTGACCCAACACCCCAAAGCCAAGTGGAACGACCTGTGGCTGCTGACCGAAATCCTCCACGAAGGCAAACAGCCGCAAGTGCTGGAAGAGTCGGTAACCAGCAGCACCACCAACCTCAAGGACGATTTCCATCAGGGCTACCGCAACCGCTTCCAGGCCACCCCGTGGGACGTGCCGAACCGGCCACCGCTGACCCAGAAAAAGCCGCGCATCCTCGGCAGCCAAAGCGCCATGGTCACCGGGCCAAAAGGTGAAGAAATCCACTGCGACCAATACGGTCGCGTCAAAGTGCAATTCCACTGGGACCGCGAAGGCCAGGCCGATGACAAAACCAGCTGCTGGCTGCGCGTCTCCTCCGCCTGGGCCGGCGCCCACTACGGCGGCATCGCCATCCCCCGCATCGGCATGGAAGTGCTCGTCTCCTTCCTCGAAGGCGACCCCGACCAACCGCTGATCAGCGGCTGTCTTTACCACAAGGAAAACGTCGTCCCGTACGCCCTGCCCGCGAACAAAACCCGCAGCACCTTCAAAACCCTGAGCTCCCCCGGTGGCGGCGGTTACAACGAACTGCGCATCGAAGACAAAAAGGGCCAGGAACAAATCTTCCTGCACGCCCAGCGCGACTGGGACGAAAACGTCGAGCACGACCAGAAAATCCGCGTCGGCAACGAACGCCACGACACCGTCGAGCAAAACAGCTACAGCGAATTCAAGGCCGAAGAACACCACACCGTCTACGCCGATCGTAAAGTCGAAACCCGCGCCAACGACCACCTCACCGTCGGTGTGAACCAGCACATCAAGGTCGGCACCGGCCAATTCATCGAAGCCGGCCAGGAGATCCACCTGAGCAGCGGCATGAAAGTCGTGCTCGAAGCCGGCAGCGAACTCACCCTCAAGGGTGGTGGCAGCTTCATCAAGATCGACGGCAGTGGCGTCACCCTGAGCGGGCCGGTGATCAACATGAACTCCGGCGGCAGTCCTGGCAACGGGACTGGCGCGGCACCGTTGATGCCGGGGGTGTTGAAACAGGCGGATGCGGATAAGGCGGGGGCGGTTCTGAGCCCGGCGCAGATCAACACCCTGAAACGCAACGCGCCATTCTGTGAAGAGTGCGAGAAGTGCAAGGCAGGTGCTTGTGCGATCTGATCTGTTGACTCCACAGGCTTGGCTGGCTGAACGGCCGTTGCAGACGGGTGAGCGGTTGTACTTGATCGTTAGCGCGGCCAGCGATGCCGAGCCACTCAAGGCCTTCTACCAGCAAGACATGGCGCCGGAATTGATCCCGATCTGGAGCGGCACGCCTTACGCCGATTGGCAGCCCGTCATGCCCTACCTCGCCGAGCTGAAACCCAATGCCGGTTTTCTGCAATGGATCGCCGAAACCGATGCTCAGGACTGGGGTTGGCTGGCAGTGTCCACCAGCACGCCGGACGTGGTGTTCGAGCACCTGCGCAGTTTGACCCAGGTACGCATGCCCGATGGGACCGAAGTGTTTTTCCGGTTCTGGGACGGGCGGCATATTTACCCGATTCTTGAAGGGCTGGGTGCTGGCGCAGGTGAAGTATTGCCGGTGTTTGACCGCTATCTGATCAATGGCCAGAGCCTGGACGTTGGGCCGAGGGCCGTGCCGCCAGCGAAGGAATGGCCGTGGTGGGAGGTGCCGCAAAAGTTGCTCGATAGTTTGGCGGAAAAAGACCACACCACCGTCGTCGACAACCTGATGCAGTGGCTGGGAGAGGACTGCCCGGAACTGTTCTTCGCCTTTCCCGAAAATAACTTGCGCCACAAGGTCGAGCGCTTCGTGCGCCAACAACCCAATACAGAAGATTTGGCAGAGCGTCTCGCTGCTCAGCTGACAAAGGAAGTCACGTCATGAATACCCCGATCGGTACCTTGGTCCTACACGTGCTGGACGCCAAAACCCCTGACGTGAACCTGATTCTCAAAGACTTCAAGAACTGCCTGAGCGATTACAAGGAATGGGCGGACGGCTTCCTGACCGGTTGGGCATTGGATGTCGACCAAACCTTCAAGGTCGGTAATGAAGTCAGCGTGACCAAACGCAAGACCAAAACCGGCAAGGTCGAGACCTACGCGACCTGCCCTCTGGCGGGCGACTTCACGCTGATCCACATGTTCGAATCAGCACGATTCGTACCGATCGGCAACACGCCAGTGAAACTGGAACCCGTCACCAAAGGTACTTTTTACGACGACGTCACTGGCCCCGTCATTGAAACAACGATCGGCCCGAGCGGCATCAAGGTGATCGATGGCTGCAAGAAAGGCCAGATGTACCGCATTACCTTTTTCCCGAACGTATCCCAAAGCAATGTCAAAGCACTCTACGACTCCTACCAGGGTGTAATCGGCAATCTAAACGGCTGGTTGCAAAGTGAATGGTCGAGCAAGTTCCAGCCTCAGTGGGCCAGTTACTCGGCGGCTGACCGCGCGGGCCGCTCTGTCATTCTGTTAAAACGAGCGATGGATGGTCTGGAAAAGGCGCTGCTCAGGCTGTGGGATGACATCAAAAGCCTGTTCGAACTACTCGCACACCCAAAGGAAAACCTCGAAAAGCTGCGCAAGTACCTGTCGGATGTCGAGATCGACAAGCTCTATGCCGCGTCCAAGGAGTCCATTGCTTCGGGTCTGTTGATCCTCAGTGACGAACCACTGATGTTCATTTACGTCTCGGCGATTGTGGCGTGGGTCGGCATGCTGCCGCCGCAAGTCATCGTTGACGTGGTGACGGCCATTGCGTCGGAATTCCTGATCAACGTGGTATTGGGTATTTGCCTCACTGGCGGTGCCGGGATCGCAGTGCGGGTGGGGACCAAAACTCTGTCCACGGTCAAGTCCGGTACGGCGCTCAAATACCTTGAAGAGCTGGCCGCAAAACTGATGAGCCTGAGCGGCAAGCACAGCCTGCCAGCGCACGCGGAGGTTTCCAAGCCACTGATTGCCAGTGCCAAAAGCGTGCCGATGAAGCCGACCAAAACGGCGGCGCTCAAAATCGACGAGGCCGCCGCCAACGGTTCTAAAAGTCAGGTGCCGAAAACCACGGATACGCCGAAGCAGGAAGTGAAAGACGCTTCTTCATTTCCGCGTGGCAAGAAAGACAAACAGACCACCCTCGCACCAAAGGAAAAGGTCGACGACGCTCCTACTCAGTCAAAAACGCCTGACGACAAAAGCGCCGCCTGTGCCAAGAAAACCTGCACCAATGGTTGCCCGGTATCGATGGTTACCGGCGAAGAGCTGCTGACCCTGACCGACGGTGAACTCGGTGGTCTGCTGCCCTTCAGCTGGACGCGCCTCTATCGCACCAGCGCCGCAGAAATCGACTGCGGCCTCGGTTACGGTTGGAGCCACGCCCTGGCGCAACGCGTCGACATCAACGGCGACGAAGTAATCTGGACCGACCACGAAAACCGCGTCACCACCTTCCCGTTGCCCAGTGTGCAGCGCCCGGCGATCACCAACAGCCTGTCGGAAGCGGCGATTTTCCTTGGTGACGATCCGTCCGAACTGACCCTCACCCAAGCCGGCGAACGCACCCAGTTCTACCACTTCCGCTACAACAGCAAAGGCGCGACGCTGATCGCCATCAGCGACAGCTACGACAACCGCCTGCACATCACCCGCGACATTCACGGACGAATCAAACGTGTCGATAACGGTGCCGGTCGCGCCCTCCTCGTGCGTTACGACCGCAAACACATCGTCGCCATCGATTACCAGCAGTTCAGCCCGGCGGACAACCTGGAAGATGCCTGGAGCACCGTCCAGACCCTGGTCACCTACGGCTACGACGCCCAGCACCGCCTGATCGAAGCCAAAAACGCCGCCGGTGAAGCCGAGCGTTATGCCTATAACGACCAGAACGTCATTCTCGAACGGCAACTGGCTGGTGGTGCCAGCTTCTACTGGGAATGGGAAAAAGAAGGCAAGTCAGCCCGCTGCATCCATCACTGGGCAAGCTTCTCGCAGATGGACGCGCACTACGCTTGGGATGACAAGGGCAGCGTCACAGTTACCAACGTTGACGGCAGCGAAGAGGTCTACACCCACGACGATAAGGCTCGACTGGTCGCCAAAGTCGATCCGGACGGTGCGGAACACCTCAAGGCTTACGACGACAAGGGCCGCCTGATCGCCGAAAAGGATCCACTCGGTGCGGTCACTGAATACCGGTACAACGAAGCGGGCCGTCTGGTAGCGGTGATCCCACCGGAGGACGCACCGACCACTTACGAGTACTACAACGGTTTTGTTCGTGTCGTGAACCGTGGTCCGGCGACCTGGAAATACTGGCGCAACGACCAGGGCGACATCACCGAACAAGTCGACCCGGACGGCAACTCGACCCACTACAGCTACAACCGCCAGGGCCGTCTGCTGGAAATCCGTCACCCCGACGGCAGCCGCCATCAACTGGGCTGGAACAACCTCGGCCAACTGCTCGAGGAACAGCTACCGGACGGCGGCCAACGCAAATATCGCTACGACACCTTGGGGCGGCAGATCACCCGTCAGGACGAAACCGGCGCCATCACTCAATACCAATGGGACGCTGCCAATCGTCTCGCGCAAATCACCCTGCCCGGCGGCGCTACTCGCGCCTTCACCTACAACGCCTACGGCAAAGTCACTGCCGAACGCGATGAATTGGGTCGCGTGACCCGCTACGAATACGCCGATGGTCTGCACCTGGTCAGCCGCCGTATCAATCCGGACGGCAGTCAGCTTCGCTACCGCTACGACAACTCGCGCCTGCTGCTCAGCGAGATCGAAAACGAACGTGGCGAGCACTACCACCTCGATTACTACCCGAACGGCCTGATCCAGCAGGAAACCGGCTTCGACGGTCGCCGGACGGCCTACGAGTACGACCTCAACGGCCAACTGCTGAAGAAAATCGAATTCGGCGACGACGGCAGTGAGTTGTTCACCGAATACCAACGCGACGCCGCCGGCCGCTTGCTGGTGAAAACCCTGGCGGATGGCGACGAAATTCACTACAGCTACGACGCCCTCGGCCGCCTCGTCAACGTCGACGACGGCCACTGGCCCCTCGCCTACGAATATGACCTGCAAGACCGCCTGATCACCGAACACCAAGGCTGGGGCACTCTGCGTTACGAGTACGACAACCTGGGCCAGTTGAGTCATTGCCGCCTCCCCGACGGCAGCAAACTCGACTACCGCCACCAACCCGGCGGCCGCCTGAGCAGCATCGACCTCAACGGCTCGCGCCTGACCACGCACCAGTTCAGCGCCGGTCGCGAACAACAGCGCCAACAAGGCCTGCTGCTCAGCCAATACCAGTACGACGAACAAGGCCGCTTGCAAGCCCACACCGTCAGCCAGCAGGACCGCAACCTGTTTCGCCGTCGCTACGCCTACGATGCCAACGGCAATCTTGCGGGTATCGACGACAGCCGCAAAGGCAAGCGCAGCTACCATTACGATCCGCTCGATCGCCTGATCAACGTCCGTGGCACCACCCCGGAAAGCTTCGCCCACGACCCGGCGGGCAACCTCCTCGGCCAAGGCGACCAGCCGTCCGCGAACCTGGTCAACGTCAAAGGCAACCGCCTGCTAATGCAGGGCGACCGGCACTATGACTATGATGCCCATGGCAACCTGATCCGCGAACGTCGCGGCACCGGGCAAAAACTCGTCACCGAGTACCGTTACGACTGCCAACATCGCCTGATCGGTGTCAGCCTCCCCGGCGGCAGCATCGCGAGCTACCAGTACGACGCCTTCGGCCGACGCATCGCCAAAACCGTCGATGGTCACACCACCGAATTCCTGTGGCAAGGCGAACGACTCATCGCCGAAAGCGCCGACAACCGCTATCGCAGCTACATCTACGAACCGGGTAGCTTCCGCCCGCTGGCGATGCTCGATGGCGAAGGCTCACTGAAAGCCACGCCGTTCTACTACCAACTCGACCACCTCGGCACCCCGCAGGAACTCACCGACTACAGCGGCGAGATCATGTGGTCGGCGAAATACCGCGCCTACGGCAACCTCGCCACCCTCGACGTTGCAGAAATCGACAACCCGCTGCGCTTCCAGGGCCAGTACTTCGATGCCGAAACGGGCTTACATTACAACCGACATCGCTACTACAATCCGGGGACTGGACGGTTTTTGACGCCGGATCCGATCAAGCTTGCGGGTGGGTTGAACAACTACCAGTACGTACCTAACCCTACGGGGTGGGTGGATCCGTTGGGGTTGAGCTGCGTTCCGAGTAACTGCCCAGATGACAGACGAGCTGAGCTGAATCAAAAATACGGCCGGACAGGGGATATCAATAACGATATCAATGCCCGCGGAAGAAAAGAGACCGCTACGGAGTTTTACCGAACACAAGGCTTTGAAGAGACAAGCATTCCAGGGCATTTAAACGGCATAGATTTTAATCAACCGGTAAATGTAGAAACGTTAAACCGAGGAAAAACCGTTTATCAATTCCAATCACCGGGTGCTCCACAAGGCAACTACTACTCTCTGAACCCTGCTACAACCCCATCAGAGCTAGGAATTGGTCCACTCGGAGATAATCGTGCAGCAGGGACAGTCGAACTAAAACTGCAAGGTATTTATCGAACAACCGAAAAAACGCCCGTATTGAAATCGACAGCCAAACAGATAGATGATACTTGGTCTGTGAAAGGTGTGACACAACCGTCGTCAGGGGGTGGTACTCAAGTCTTTAGCAGCGCTAAAGGAAACTTCGAAAAAATCCCGTAAACTGTAATAACATTTAGGAGGCCACAAATGAAACAATCCGATCTATATGACATGGCAAGTCGTTGTGGCTTTACGGTAACAGTATTTTCGGATCACCCCGATTTTTTCTCATCTTGGTCTTTGAGTATCAAAAAAAATGAACAAAAATACATGATCGAACATGAAGGCAGAGACAACTGGTTAATATTTTACAAAGAAAACGAACCGAATAAATTCAAAGAGATAGACAAAAAAATATCTCACGCAATGAACGACAATGCAAAACTGAAGCAGTGTGAGTCTTGGCTTTTAAGTGTTTAACAAACAAAAAGTTAGCCACAAAACAAAAGGGGATAGCCGTGCCTGAGTTCAGGCGATCTGAAAATCCGACTTTTTCAACAGAATCGGCCGATTGCTGCATGTCGCCAGGTACTTTTCGACCCATAGCGCATGTCATTACGAGGGCGAGGGATGACCGCTAGAGGTGATGCAGCTTGTCGTGATCTCAGTCAACACCGAGCAGGTTGTCTATGATTACTGAACAGAAACTCAAACCACCTTTGAGGTTGAGGACATAGGTCATGATTTCCATCCTTGAACTTCGCCACATCATTGAGTGCGGTTTTCTGCCTCTTTCTTGCGTCTGCACTGTTGGCGCTGATGCGATTTTGACCCAAGCCGCCGGAAATCATTGACCCATTCGAATATTCAGCAATCGATGACCTTGCGTGGGATTTCAGAGGCTGCACATGGGTCAGCTAAAATCAGTAACCTGGGTCAAAATCGCATCAGCGCCAACAGGTTCGGCATTTTTTGGCAGACCAGGGAGTCTATCCGTAACCAGTTTCTTGTAGATATTACTCACAGCTCATCGGAAATTGGATGGAGAAATCCGATCAAGCTTCCATCCACACCAGTCCTTATTGGAGGCAGGTAGGGTGTACACTTCACGGTACAACGTGGAAGTGTACACATGCAAAAAACTATGTTAATTATACAGTTATGCTATTATTCGAGTCTCCCTCGGGCACCAAAATTAAGAAAGGTCTTGCTTTGCAAGGCCTTTTTTTTCGCCTATAGAAAAGCCATTGCGCCCACCGCGATCCGGTAGGAGCCGCCGAAGGCTGCGATCTTTTGATCTTGCTTCTCTTCCACGCGCTTGCACCGGTGGAACATTTCACAAGGATTCCCCCCATGGAATTGCTGCTGGAAACCGTCGCTTTGTTCTGTCTTAAGCTGGCTTATGAGACGGAGGGGTCGAGTCCGATTCTGCGGGATGATCCGATCATGAGCGATTACGAGCGGGAGGTATTTGGCTTGCTGGTGCGCCGGGGTGATGTCGAGAGTATTCAGCTTAGAGTGGCGCACTGCGCAGGTTTGGCGCTAGACGCTATAGGCGGGGCTGATACGCCGCTTGGGCGTGAACTGCAACGGTTGTCAGCTAATGTCAGCAATGCGCAGACAATGGAGCAGCTTGATACGCCGCTCACTGCACTAAAGGGATACTTGAAAGATATTCAGTGAATGATCGTGTTAGGCAAGCTTGTCACGCCTTTACACCCGCTGGTACTGGGTACGGCTTTGGCAGATATGGAAATAAATCTGTCCACTTTTCCATTGCGCCAGCAGACACAATTAAAGACTTTTCGGCATCACAAGGACGTATCAATGCGGCAAATCGCTCTCAGCAACAAGTCGATCAGAGGCGTTCCCCGCCGCCTTCGTGCTCTGGAACAATGGGCCTCCAGCTTTCGCGACGAGTTTTACCCGCGATCCGGGCGCATGGAGCGCTACACACATTGGAAGATCCCGGTGCACGCGGCCTTGGTTCAAGGCCCTCAAGCAAGAATCGAAGTTCAGGCCTTCTGCATTCAGCAACTGCTCGAAGCCGCTTGCCACCTGTCCAACGCTGCTGACCACTCACAGGGTTACTACCGGGTCGCTTGCCTGCTGGTGTGGCCATGGGTTCATCAGAGCGAGGTCACCCTCTTCTATGACCGGGACTATTATCTGGGTTTTCTCGGTGAGACTAACGCTCTCATGCCAGAGCGGATCAGTCATGCTCTTGCGTTGCACACACCAGCGAATTTCATCGAGCACGGGCATGACGTAACTCAACCTGACGATGAGGTCGCAGTACAGTGGTGGTGCATCGGAGAACCGGCCTGACGGCTTTCGCGAGATGTTTTTCGCTAGCGAGCTCGCTCCTTGTAGGGTTGCGGTGAATTGACAGCTGCTGTCAGCCCCGGATTTTTTCGGGGCTTTTGATACTGAGCTCGGCGCGAAGCTCGCTCATGAGGTTAAGGCTTCAGGTCCGAATTTAGACGCGAGAGACGGCTGCCAATTTCCTTCCAGATATACCCGTATTGATAACTCAGCCAGCGAACGAGCAGCTTATCGAACTGCCTGCGGAACCAATTGTTTTCCCTGGCTGCAAGCCTTTCCTCAATCACGGCGTTGAGCGAGTCAGGATCGAAACCTGTCCAAACCGATGGGACGGCCGATTCAATATTGGTAAAGCACACAGGTGCTACTTCTGAATAGAGGATTTCGTATAGCGCCTGACGATCAACACCTTTCACCTGTTCTGCGATGTAGTCGTAATCTACCGGCGAGTCGTTGAACGGATCCGAAAGCGCGGTTCTGATTTTTGTCAGTTCAGACTGACTCAGAAGATATCCAATGCGAAAATTCATCTTGTCCACTGGAACTCGGCTCCCCTTCGCCAGACATACCCCCGACAAAAACGGCCCCTTCTCCTCTTTCATGCGTCCCCCTTTTCGGGCAGCGCGGAATGAGGCCGCCGATGAAAAGTTTAAATCGCTCAAGTCTTACAATAACCTATGCATGCAAGACAAATCGCGCTTCAAGCCTGTGCAATAACTCAAACGTATTCAAAAACGGAACGTTAAGCTGCTCGCAAATATTAGGGATGATGAATTTACGTTTCGCGTCGCGATTCAGCACTTCGTGAGTCACTAACGTCGCTCCCGTCGTCATAGCCTTTGCAATTAACCAAGGGTCTGCACCCGCTAAAAACTCTTCCATGGCGCCTGTCTTCATTCTCGGTGCCTGATCTGCCACGAGCCCTGCCACTTGCGCGAAGGCTTGTTGCGTCGCTTGATCGGTGGTGATGTGGAAAAACCCGGAGTTTTCCTTCGCCCAACCAGCCAGTTCGTCATTCCCCTTCGCTAACTCATCCATTACGGGGGCGATGCTGGCTAAGGCCAATGCCTCATTTTTCAGCAACAACCATTGCCAAAAACCAGGACAGATGGTCATGCCGTAGTAACGATTCTTGGCCTCGATCAGCGTGTTTGCGTCGAGCAGATGATTCATTCCGTGATCCTGCGGGCCAGAGTCCTTAATTTGGCAGGTTGTACGCCGAGCAAATGTCCCGCCTCGCGTAGCAGCATCCGGCCACTCATTGCTTCAGTTAGCACTGCCTTGCTTAAGCGAGGGCTGTTTTTCGCTGTGGCGTTACGGTAATAGTCGCCCGCTCCACCTTTTTCATCCTGAAAGGCCTTGAGGATCATTCGATAGTAAGCGCTGTATTGGGCCTGGTTTATATATCCAAGATCCAATGCGCGGCGACCGATCGCCAATTTACTGATGTGAAACCGAGTGGCCAGCGGAGCCAGGTTGTCTTCCCAGTTAACATCGGCGTTCCACAGGGCGCGGAATTGGGCTTCGGGAGCTAGAAACTCGCCTGCAACTGCATTGCAGAATCGCTCCTCGTCTCGACCATTCGCGGTGTTCCCGTCAGACACTCCGCTGCTACCAATCCAGATATGGGCCAGTTCGTGGAGCAAAGTGAACAGCCGGGCGGTGGGGGCGTCGGAACTGTTGACGAATACAACGGGGGCGTAGTCATTACTGATGGCAAAACCACGGAACTCGCTAACTTCAAGTTTGCGATGAGTATTGCCTAGAGCGATGCCACTGCGCATAACCAAAATGCCAGCCGTTTCTGCTGCCTCGATCAAGGCACGGCTGTATTTGTCGTAATCCCATCGAGCAGCGTCAGGGTTTACGCCGAGGGTCTGGCGGATATCGTCCACCACCTCTGCGACTGGAGATCGGCTATTGAAACGACCGACAAATGCCAGCGGCTGATGCTCCTGGTGTTGCAGGTACTCCAGGTACCAGTCCTGCTTACGTATGGAATCCCTGACGGTGTCCAACAGTTCCAGACTGGGACGCGGAGGCGCAATCCCACCGACGGTCCGCAGATCAGGTAAAGGCAGTTGTTCGACGGGCGGCTGCTGAAGAAACAGGAAGCCAAACGGAATGTGAGCGAGGCTCGCCCACTTTTGAGCCTGAAGGAATGTGGGTTTGGTCTCGCCAGACTCCCATTCCTGTACTCGATCAGGTTTTACCGGCAGCTTTTTAGCGACCTGGGCGGTGGAGAGGCCTGCGCGCTCACGAGACCAGGTCAGCAGGCTAGGGTTGACTAAGGCGGCTTGGCTCATAGGGTCGCAGGCAAGTCAGATGCGGCCGGCAAACGTTCGAGGGCACAGTTGGCAAGTGCATTCGACTGACGCTGGTTCCGGTGATCTGGCATTGCCTTCTCCTTGGCGATTAAAAGTCTGGCGGTAGCGGCTACAGATTAGTCGAGAAGCGTCGCTTTCGACGTTGGAAGCGCGGGATTATGGGGTAATTCATCAACCACCCGAAGCGCAAATATGTAACCCGCAGACAGATGGTATTGACCTGTTTCAATGCGTTTCAGGACGCAAGTGCGGCTAGTCCCGAAGGTTGCAGGAATGAGGTCTGCACGATACCCTCCCACCGTCGCTGCCAATTCAGCGACCGGGTGTGAGAGCCCGAAACAATCAAGGCGCAAAGCGCCCCAAAACCTGTCGTGGCGTTTTTTTTCGTCTGCGATAAGGCTTTATGGCGGCTGTGCGTGGGAGACCTTCGGGTCTACCGGTTGCCTTGATTGCCGGTTTCTCACCCCGCGCACAGCTGTCACCCACGCCCGTGAGAAGGCTCGTGGCAGCTCCTCAAATCAAGGATGTTGACCCATGACTAGAACAAATCCGTACAAAATTTGGCTTTTCCCTCTACGCAATTCCCAATCGCATAGCGCATCAACATCCACCCTCTCCCACCGCCTCTCCCTCATCGGAGGTGGTAAATGACCGACCAACCCGAACTCACAACCATCGGCCTGACACCTGCCATCTACTGCGCGAATCAGCCGCTGTTCCATGTCACTTGCGGCGTTCCCCTCGGTGATGCGTTAGCCATGGCTTCTGATTTTCTGTTCCTCGCCAAGAAGCTGACCGAAGATGCTGCTTACGCCAGAGACACTGACCGCCACGCCTGGGCCGCGCATTATTTGACGGCGATGAGTAAGGCGGTGGTGGATGATGCGGTGAAGGTGCTGACGCGGGATCGGGATAATGAGTTGGCGTCCAAGCGGGCGGAGGGGATGGCTGAGGGGTAGCGGGTAAAAAACCCCGGACTCTGTCTGGCGATCGAAGCTACGTATGGCAGTTGTAGGGGCGGGCTTGCTTGTGAGGATTGTGGGCATTCCGCGGGTTGGTGGATGCCTTGCGTTTTTCGCGAGCGGGCTCGCTCCTACATGGGGTTGTGTTTCAGTTCGGTGATTTGCGTTGGCTGGTCTGGCGCTTTCGCGGGCAAGCTGAACTGGTCCAGTAATTTTGGACATTTTTTTCGGTTCTCACGCCGCCAACTTTTCCGCTGCTACAGGTGAGTGGTAACCGTAGTAACTGCGTCTATGACTATCGGCTTACAGCGGAACAAATCAACGCTATAGAACAGCTCTGCTCTCTAGTAGGCCCTCAGGGCATTAGGCCAGTGAGTGAACGCTCCGCACCCACTCATCTAGACTTAATGGATAGTCGTAGGCAGAACCGAACACGTCGCTTTGGTGCAGTTCGATCAATAGCAGCGTGGCAAGCTGCCTTAATGCCCTTTAAGAGGTGCGGCAAAGACCGTGCCGGGCACAACAAGATGCCCGCTCAGGGTGCCCTGGCCAACGGCCTGAAATTGCCACGATACCGTGACGTGGAGTGAGTGCCGCAGCCGACACTTTCGGACGACCGACAACCATCTGGTTTGTCCGTGACCGTGAGGAATGCTGTATGCCTGATGAGATGTTGCACCTGCCTATGGTCAACAGCCTGCTGGAGCGCCACAAACGCTCCCCGGGCGCGCTGTTGCCCATTCTTCATGAGATTCAGGAGGGCATCGGTTATATCCCCGATGCCGCCATCCCCGAGATTGCCCACGCGCTAAACCTGAGTCAGGCCGAGGTTCGCGGGGTGATCAGCTTCTACCATGACTTCCGCACCGCGCCCCCTGCCCGGCATATCCTGCGTCTGTGCCGGGCCGAGTCGTGCAAGAGCCGCGGTGCCGAGCAGCTCGCGGCGCAGTTGCGCGAACGCCTGCAACTGGACGATCACGGCAGTAGCGCCGACGGCAATATCAGTTTGCGTCCGGTGTATTGCCTCGGCGCTTGCGCTTGCTCGCCCGCTCTGGAGCTGGATGACCGGGTGCATGCGCGGCTGAGTGCCGAGCGTCTTGATGCCTTGCTTGACGCTTGCCGGGAGGACGCATGATGCCGCGTCTCTATCTGCCCGCTGATTCGCTGGCTCGTGCCGTGGGTGCTGATGAAGTGGCCTTGGCCCTCCAAAATGTGGATCTGCAACGCACCAGTTCTCGCGGCCTGTACTGGCTGGAACCGCTGCTGGAGGTGGACACCCCGCAAGGCCGAATCGGTTTTGGCCCGTTGACCGCTGCTGATGTGCCGTCCGTGCTCGAGGCGCTGCGAGGCGAGCCGTCCGCTCATCCGCTGGCCTTGGGTCTTGTAGAAGAGTTGCCTTATCTGAAGACTCAACAACGCCTGCTGTTCGCCCGAGCCGGTATTACCCGGCCGCTGTCGCTGGACGATTACCGGGCCCACGGCGGTTTCGAGGGCTTAAGAAGGGCCGTCACCATTGGCGGCGAGCAGACCGCGACGGAAGTGTTCGATTCGGGCCTGCGTGGCCGTGGCGGCGCGGCTTTCCCGGCCGGGATCAAATGGCGCACGGTGCGCGCCACTCAAGCGGCGCAGAAATACATTGTGTGCAACGCCGACGAAGGCGACTCCGGCACCTTTGCTGACCGCATGCTGATGGAAGGCGACCCGTTCCTGCTGATCGAAGGAATGGCGATTGCCGGTCTGTGCGTTGGGGCGACGTATGGCTACATCTATGTGCGCTCGGAATACCCGGCTGCCGTGGCGACACTGCGTGCGGCGCTGGACATCGCCCGGTCCGCCGGTTACCTGGGCGCCAATGTCGGCGGCAGCGGCCAGGCCTTCGATATGGAAGTGCGCGTCGGTGCCGGTGCTTACATCTGCGGTGAGGAAACCGCGCTGCTGGACTCGCTCGAAGGCAAACGCGGGATCGTCCGCGCCAAGCCGCCGATCCCTGCGTTGAAGGGCCTGTTTGGCCTGCCGACCTTGGTACACAACGTGCTGACCCTGGCCTCGGTGCCGCTGATTCTGGCCAAGGGCGCGCAGTTCTATCGCGATTACGGCATGGGCCGTTCCCTCGGCACGATGCCTTTCCAGCTGGCAGGCAATATTCGTCATGGTGGTTTGGTGGAACGGGCCTTTGGCCTGACGTTGCGGGAACTGGTGGAAGACTACGGCGGTGGTACCGCCAGTGGCCGGCCGCTGAAAGCCGCTCAGGTCGGCGGCCCGCTCGGTGCCTGGGTGCCGCCGTCGCAATTCGACACACCGCTGGATTACGAAGCCTTCGCCGCCATCGGCGCGATGCTCGGTCACGGTGGTGTGGTGGTGGCTGACGACAGCCTGGACATGGCCCATATGGCGCGCTTCGCCATGCAGTTCTGTGCCGAGGAATCCTGTGGCAAATGCACCCCCTGCCGCATCGGCTCGACCCGGGGCGTGGAGGTGATCGACCGCCTGCTGGCAGCGCCTGACCAGAGCGGTCGTGATGAGCAGGTGATCATCCTCAAGGACCTGTGCGACACCCTGCAATACGGTTCGCTGTGCGCGTTGGGCGGCATGGTCTCCTTTCCGGTAGCCAGCGCCCTCAAGCACTTCCCCGCCGACTTCGGTCTGCAATCTTCGGAGGCCGAGCAATGATTACTCTCTTCGACCCGAACACCGATATCGATCTGGGCACCCCGGCCCGCGAGAGTCAGGTTCAAGTCACCCTGAACATCGACGGCCGCAGCATCAGCGTGCCCGAAGGGACCTCGGTGATGCGCGCCGCCGCGCTGCTGGGCACCACCATTCCCAAACTGTGCGCCACCGACAGCCTGGAAGCCTTCGGCTCCTGCCGCATGTGCCTGGTGGAGATCGACGGCATGCGCGGCTACCCGGCCTCCTGCACCACGCCGGTCACTGAAGGCATGAGCGTGCACACCCAGACGCCGAAGCTCGCGACCCTGCGCCGCAACGTCATGGAGTTGTACATCTCCGATCACCCGCTGGATTGCCTGACCTGCTCGGCCAACGGCAACTGCGAGCTGCAAACCGTCGCCGGCCAGGTCGGCCTGCGGGAGGTGCGTTACGGCTATGAAGGCGACAACCATCTGGCTGACGTGAAGGACACGTCCAACCCGTATTTCGATTACGACCCGAGCAAGTGCATCGTCTGCAACCGCTGCGTACGCGCCTGCGAAGAAACCCAGGGCACCTTTGCCCTGACCATTACCGGACGCGGTTTTGAATCCCGGGTCGAGGCCGCCGGTGGCGAGAACTTCCTCGAATCGGAATGCGTGTCCTGCGGCGCCTGTGTGCAAGCCTGCCCCACCGCGACCCTGATGGAAAAAAGCGTGGTCGAACTGGGTCAGCCCGAGCGCAGCGTGATCACCACCTGTGCCTATTGCGGCGTGGGCTGCTCGTTCCGCGCCGAGATGAAAGGCGACAAACTGGTGCGCATGGTTCCGGACAAGAACGGCCAAGCCAACCACGGCCACTCCTGCGTCAAAGGGCGCTTTGCCTGGGGCTACGCCACCCACCCGGATCGCATCACCAAGCCGATGATCCGCCAGCACATCAACGACCCTTGGCAGGAAGTCAGCTGGGATGAAGCGGTGACCTACGCCGCCAGCGAATTCCGCCGGCTGCAGCAAAAATATGGCCGCGACTCCATTGGTGGCATCACCTCCAGCCGCTGCACCAACGAAGAAACCTACCTGGTGCAAAAACTGGTGCGCGCCGCGTTCGGCAACAACAACGTCGACACCTGTGCGCGGGTCTGCCACTCGCCGACCGGCTATGGCCTGAAACAAACCCTGGGCGAGTCCGCCGGCACCCAGAGTTTCGACTCGGTGATGCAGGCCGACGTGATCCTGGTGATGGGCGCCAACCCCAGCGACGCCCACCCGGTGTTCGCCTCCCAGCTCAAACGCCGTCTGCGTGAAGGCGCGCGGCTGATTGTCATTGATCCACGACGCATTGATCTGGTGGACTCGGTGCATGCCCGCGCCGAACTGCACCTGGCCCTGCGTCCGGGCACCAACGTCGCCATGCTCAACGCCCTGGCCCACGTCATCGTCACCGAAGGCCTGCTCGATCAGGCCTTTATCGACGCCCGTTGCGAGGGCAGCGATTTCGCTCACTGGAGCGAGTTCGTCAGCCGCGCGGAAAACTCGCCGGAAGTCCTTGGCCCCATCTGCGGTGTAGACGCTGCCGACATCCGTGCCGCCGCCCGTCTGTATGCCACCGGCGGCAACGCGGCGATCTACTACGGCCTGGGCGTCACCGAGCACAGCCAGGGCAGCACCGCAGTCATGGGCATCGCCAACCTGGCCATGGCCACTGGCAACATCGGCCGCGAAGGCGTGGGCGTGAACCCGCTGCGGGGGCAAAACAACGTTCAGGGCTCCTGCGACATGGGCTCCTTCCCCCACGAGCTGCCCGGTTACCGGCACATCTCCAACGAGGTGGTACGGGCGCAGTTCGAACAGGCCTGGAACGTCACCCTGCAACCCGACCCGGGCCTGCGCATCCCGAACATGTTCGAAGCCGCACTGGGCGGCAGCTTCAAGGGCTTGTATTGCCAGGGCGAAGACATCGCCCAGAGCGATCCGAATACCCAGCACGTCACCGCGGCGCTGTCGGCCATGGAGTGCGTGGTGGTGCAGGACATTTTCCTCAACGAAACCGCCAAGTTCGCCCACGTGTTCCTGCCGGGCAGCTCGTTCCTGGAAAAAGACGGCACCTTCACCAACGCCGAGCGGCGCATCTCCCGAGTGCGCAAAGTCATGGAGCCTCTGGGCGGCAAGGCCGATTGGGAAGGCACCGTGGCCTTGGCCAACGCCCTGGGTTACCCCATGAACTACACGCACCCGTCAGAAATCATGGATGAAATCGCCAGCCTGACGCCGACCTTCACCAACGTCAGCTACGCCGCACTGGACAGCCACGGCAGCCTGCAATGGCCGTGCAATGCCGCGGCACCGGACGGCACGCCGACCATGCACATCGAGGAGTTCGTGCGCGGCAAGGGACGCTTCATGCTCACCGGCTACGTGCCCACCGAGGAAAAGGTCAACAATCGCTATCCGCTGCTGCTGACCACCGGGCGCATCCTCAGCCAGTACAACGTCGGCGCCCAGACCCGGCGTACCGAAAACGTCGCCTGGCACGACGAAGACCGCCTGGAAATCCATCCGACCGACGCCGAGAGCCGTGGCATTAACGAGGGTGACTGGGTTGGCATCGGCAGCCGCGCCGGCCAGACCGTACTGCGTGCGCGGGTCACCGAACGGGTCGCCCCAGGCGTGGTGTACACCACCTTCCACTTCCCTGAATCGGGGGCCAACGTCATCACCACCGACAACTCCGACTGGGCCACCAACTGTCCGGAGTACAAGGTCACCGCCGTGGAAGTCAGCCGCGTCTACCACCCTTCCGAGTGGCAAAAACGCTACCAGGAATTCAGCGACGAACAGGACCGTTTGCTCAAAGATCGTCGTCAGACGCGTGGCGCTAAAGCGGAGGTGCGCCGATGAGCACCGCCAACCTGATCAAAATGGCCAACCAGATCGCCCAGTACTTCGCCAGCCAACCGGATCAGCAACAGGCCGTGCTCGGCGTGCGTAATCACCTGCAGATGTACTGGACGCCCGGCATGCGCAAGGAATTACTGGCCTGGCAGACGGAGCATCAGGGGGCAGACTTGCACCCACTGGCGCAGGCCGCGGTCAGTGGGGCGGGCTGGGAGGCTTAGGTTCAGTTCACACGATCCCTTGTAATTAGCCCCGAGTGTTTCGGGGCTTTCAATGGTGCAGTGCTTGGCGGGCGGGCAGCCTGTAGCTACCTTGACTGTCGGATTCGAGCCCGTTGCAATTCATTGACGTCAGCTGCGTTATCATCCCGCGCTTCTCTGTTCCAAAAACCCGGATGTCCATGTCTTTGCCGCTGCCTGACGATCACCAACCCCTGCCCCCTGTCCTGGTCGGGCCGCTGTTGCGGCGCCTGGAGCCCTCGCGGCTGGTGATGTGGATGGTGGGGGCGCGGGCGTTGACGCTGACGTTGCGTCTGCAAGATCGCGACGCCATCCACCTCGACGCGAATCAGTGCACGATCATTGCGGTGGGCACCCAGGCCTTTGTTCATTTGATCGATGTGTCGCTGGACGCCGCCCTGCCCTGCGACACGTTAATCGAATACGACCTGCTGATTGACGACGCGGGCACAGGCATCGCCGATTGGGCTCCGCACTTGCTGTACGGCGACGCCCGTTGCCCAAACTTCGTCCTGCGTAAACGGGCTGATCATCTGCTGCACGGTTCCTGCCGCAAACCTCACCATCCGGCCACGGATGGCTTGTTGTGCGTCGATCGTTTGCTGGAGACCGAGCCGGACGCACACAAACGCCCGGCGCTGTTGATGATGAGTGGCGATCAGGTTTATGCCGACGACGTCGCGGGCCCCATGCTGCGAGCCATCCATGCATTGATAAAGCGGCTTGGGCTGTTCGAAGAACACCTCGAAGGCGCGGTGGTCAGCGACAGCGCCAAACTCTACGAGCACCCCGCCAGTTACTACCATCGTGCGGATTTGTTACCGGCGCTGGAGAGCAACGAAACCCTGCGCGAGCGATTTTTCGGTGGGGCGCGTAAGCCGATTTTCACCAGCAGCAGTGCTGACAACCATCTGGTGACGTTCGCCGAAGTCATGGCCATGTACCTGCTGGTCTGGTCGCCAACCGCCTGGACATTGATCGCCCCGCAACCACCGGCACTGACGCCGGCAAGACGTGAGCGTTATGCACTCGAGCAGACGCGCATCGATGGCTTCAAGGCCGGGCTTGGAGGCGTCGCCCGAGCACTCGCTCACCTGCCGTGCCTGATGATTTTCGACGACCACGATATTACCGATGACTGGAATCTTTCCGCGCAATGGGAGGAAACGGCCTACGGCCATCCGTTCTCCAGGCGCATCATCGGCAACGCGCTGATTGCTTACATGCTATGCCAGGGTTGGGGCAACAACCCGGATGCGTTTGGCGCTGTGCTGAAGAAGGCCGGCGGATTGACCGCGACCGGGCATGACCGCTACCTCGACAGTGACATTCAGGACGAGTTGATTGATGAGCTGCTGAGATTTCAGAACTGGCATTACGTGCTGCCCACCCGCCCGGCCATCGTCGTGCTCGACACCCGCACCCGACGCTGGCGCAGCGAGATGAACCTCAAGCAGCCCTCGGGTTTGCTGGACTGGGAAGCCCTCAGCGAACTGCAACAGGAACTGCTCGATCACCCTTCGGCCATCATCGTTTCGCCGGCACCGATCTTCGGCGTCAAACTGATCGAAACCGTGCAGCGCGTTTTCAGCTGGTGCGGTTATCCCCTGCTGGTGGACGCCGAAAACTGGATGGCCCATCGCGGCGCGGCCCAGGTGATCCTGAACATTTTCCGACACTCGCGAACACCGGGTAATTACGTGGTGCTGTCGGGCGATGTGCATTATTCCTTCGTCTATGAAGTACTGATCCGACACCGCAAGGCCGGCCCGCGCATCTGGCAGATCACCAGCAGCGGCATCAAAAACGAGTTCCCGCCCGCGTTGCTCGAATGGTTCGACCGCCTCAACCGCTGGCTCTACTCGCCCCGCTCGCCGCTCAACTGGCTGACCAAGCGCCGGCGCATGCGCATTGTCCCGCATGTCCCGGAACATGCTGAGGCGGGGGAACGGCTGTGGAATTCGGCGGGAATCGGCCAAGTGTTCTTTAATGAAAAAGGACAGCCGCAGGAGATCTATCAGCACAACTCGAACGGTTCGCCGAAGACGCGAATGGTTGCGCCTGAGAATGACGACTGAAGGCTGAAGGCTGATCGAATTTCGGCTCCCTTACATGACTGGTGTCGCTCATGAACCTCACTCGAATCCTGATCATCGGCAACTCCGGTTCTGGCAAAAGCTGGCTGTCCGAACGACTGGCCGAATACCTGCCGGTGCCGTGGGTCGATCTCGATTCGATTCACTGGTTGTCCGACGAACATAGCATCCCGCGCCCCCGTGCCGAGGCGTTGGGCTTGGCATGGGTGGAGGCCAGTGAAGAGCGCTGGGTTATCGAAGGCGTTTACGGCTGGATCATCAGCGAACTCATGCCCCGGGCGACAACACTGATCTGGCTGTGTGTTGAAGATGAGAAATGTGTTGCCAATATTCGTCAGCGAGAGGCGCACCGGGACAGGAATGACGAGTTATTGATTGCGTTGCTCGACTGGGCCGGCAGCTATCGTACGCGCGAAGAGTCCAGTGGATTTGCCGCGCATCAGCAACTGTTCGAAGGGTTTAGCGGTTCGAAACTCAAACTCAGGGATCGAACCGAAATCACAACATTCGCCGACACCGTGTTACAGGCCAACTAACTCACACTGTTTACCAAGGATACGTATGTTTGCACGGAGCAAATTAGTCCCCGAACTGATGGTCTCGGACATCCAGAAAAGCCTTCACTTCTGGACCTCCCTGATCGGTTTTCAAATCGCCTATGAACGCCCCGAAGTCGGCTTTGCCTACCTCGATAAAAACGGCGTTCAGATCATGCTGGAGCAATTCGATCCGGCTGAAGGCCAGTGGGTGACCGGCGCACTGCAAGCACCGTTTGGTCGAGGCATCAACTTTCAGATCACGGTCGATGTCGTCGAGCCAATACTCCAGCGCCTGGGCGACATTGGCTGGCCGCTGTTTCGTCCTTGCGCCGATGTCTGGTATCGCGCCGATGCGGTAGAAGTCGGCCAGCGTGAATTTCTGGTGCAGGATCCGGACGGTTATCTGGTTCGCCTGGTGGAGAGTTTGGGGGAGCGGCCGTTTGCGTCCGTAAGCCACTGAACCAAAAGATGGCTTGTTTTTCGGATCGGGATTACATCGATCACGGAAACGTCTTTTGGTAAGTCGATGAATACTGAGCGTCTGTCAAATGCGGAAAACACGATGCAAACCACCCAACAATCAGATAGCAATTACTTTGGAAAAGGCTGTGCTGCCAACTTCAAAGCAAGTGATGAAACCGCTTACCTTTTGAGTTCGAAAGCCAATGCGAAACGTTTGCTCAAGTCGATCGCTACTTTGAGGGCAGGAACAACCAGTATCGGCAAGCCCATTACACCGACGGAAACGCCGATCCTGTAGAAGCTGCCGAAGGCTGCGATCTTTTGATCTTGATTTTGGCCGGAACTGAAGTCGCTGAAGATCAAAAGATCGCAGCCTTCGGCAGCTCCTACGAGAGGCTTGCGTGAGTCCTAGGGATGTCAAGCCACTTTCACCGCCCGGCAAACCCCTCTCACAATCATCTCCACTTCCCGCTCATCAATCGTCAGCGGCGGCAGCAAGCGAATGGTTTTGCCCCGTGTCACGTTGATCAGCAAGCCGTGATCCCGTGCGGCGATGAGGGTCAGGTCGCGAATCGGCTGTTTGAGTTCGATGCCGATCATTAAACCCTGACCGCGGATCGCCGACACGTTCGGGTCGTCCGCCAATTCAATGCGCAATCTGGCCAGCAGACGCTCGCCCTGAAGCTTGGCGTTATCCAGCAGTCCTTGTTCTTCGATGATCTCCAGCACGGTGCATCCGACCCGGCAGGCCAGTGGATTGCCGCCGAAAGTGCTGCCGTGACTGCCGGGCGTGAAGAGGTCGGCGGCTTTGCCCCGGGCCAGGCAGGCGCCGATGGGAATGCCGTTTCCCAGGCCTTTGGCCAGGGTCATGACGTCCGGAACTATGCCTTCGTGCTGAAAGGCAAACCACTGGCCGGTGCGGCCTATGCCGGTCTGGATTTCGTCAAGCATCAGCAGCCACGAGCGGCGAGTGCAGAGTTCGCGAATGGCTTTCAGGTAACCGGGCGGGGCCATTTGGACACCGCTTTCACCCTGAATCGGCTCCATCAGGATCGCCACGATGCGCGGGCCGTGGGCTTGCTGCACCTTGTCCAGCGCCTTGAGGTCACCGAATGGCACTTTGACGAAGTCCCCTGGCAACTCGTTGAACCCCAGGCGCACGGCTGGGCCATCACTGGCGGACAAAGTGCCCAGGGTGCGGCCGTGAAAGGCGTTTTCCATGACCACCACCAGCGGTTGTTCGATGCCTTTTCCCCAGCCATATAACCGCGCGAGTTTCAACGCCGTCTCGTTGGCTTCGGCACCGGAGTTGTTGAAGAACGCTCGCTCCATGCCCGCCAGTTGCGTCAGTTTCTGCGCCAGCCGCTGTTGCCAATCGATGCTGTAAAGATTGGAGGTGTGCAACAGCAGTCCGGCCTGCTCACTGATGGCCGAGACAATTTTCGGATGGGAGTGACCGACGTTGGTCACTGCCACGCCCGCCACCGCGTCCAGGTATTCACGACCGGCCTGATCCCACAGGCGCGTGCCCAGGCCCTTGCTGAAACTCAAGGCCAAAGGTTGGTAAGTGGTCATCAGGCAGGCAGCGGTCATGACATCAAGCTCCATCAATGGTCGGTGTTTTTGCAGTATGGTTAGCCACCTGAGCTGGATAAACGCTGCAACACTTCGATCATTTTAAAGCTGGGCTTGATAATGGATTTGTTCCAGGCAATGACCGTTTACGTCCGGGTGGTGGAAACCGGCAGCATGACCGCTGCCGCGCTGGAGTGCGAAATGTCCACGACCATGGTCGGCAATCACCTGCGGGCGCTGGAGCAACGGCTGGGTGTACGCCTGCTCAACCGAACGACGCGACGCCAGCGGTTAACGGAATTCGGCACCGCTTATTACCAGCGTTGCCTCGAAGTGCTGGGGCTGGTGGCCGATTCCGAGCGGTTGGCCGAGCAAACCCTCGACGAGCCGAGCGGCACCTTGCGCATCACCGCACCGCTGACGTTCGGCAGCGAAAAACTAGCACCCGCCCTGAATGAATTCGCCCTGCTGTGTCCACGCGTCAAATTGGATGTGGTCCTCACCAATCGCCGTCCGGACCTGCTCGAAAACGGTTTCGACGTGGCGTTTCGCCTGGGCAATACCGAGGAGACCCACCTGATCGCCCGTCCACTCCTCGACTACAGCCTGACCATGTGTGCATCACCGGAGTACCTGGCGCGCAAAGGCACACCGGAGAAACCTGATGATCTGCAACACCACGACTGTCTATCCTTTGCCTATCCGGCCGGGGATGACTGGCAGTCGGTGGAAAAACATTGGCGCCTGACCGGTCCCGAGGGAGAAGTGGCGGTAGCGGTCAATGGACCGATGTTGATCAACAGTTCGGCAGGACTGCATCAAGCGGCGCGAACCGGTATGGGCATCGTGGTGTTGCCTGATGCGTTGATGGAGCAAGATCTCAAGGACGGAAAACTGGTGGCATTGATGAAGAATTACTTGCCGCCGAGCCGACCGATGAACCTGATGTATGCCCAGGATCGCTACCGTTTGCCAAAACTGCGTAGTTTCGTCGACTTTGCCTTGCAGAGATGGGGCAAGCACTAGCCGACCGAATACCCCATGCACTAATCTCCTCGACAGGCGGGTCACTTAGATATCAGGACGGCAGGGAGTGCGGAGATGGGTGAGGCGTCGAATATCGAGCCGTTGAAGTTCAATCTGTCGGATTTGAACGAAGACATGCTGCACACCATTCTGGAACTGGTCAGTGACGGCATCTGGGACTGGAACGCCAACACCGGGTTCGTCTATCGCAACCCCGGGTGGTACGAGATGCTCGGCTACCCGCCTCATTCCCTGGATAACAACGTGTTGACCTGGGAAAACGTGATCCATCCCGACGATTACCAGCAGGTCATGGCCCTGTTCGATGACTACCTGAATCAGCGCGCCCCCGGCTATCAGGCCGAGTATCGCTGCCGCATGCAGGATGGCAGCTACACCTGGATCGAAGACCGTGGCTACGTATTGGCACGCAATGCCGACGGCTCGGTGGCGCGGATGGTCGGCGCACACCGCAGCATCGACGACAAGAAGCGCCTGTACGAAGCGCTTGAACGGCGCAACCAATCCCTTGAAGCGATCGTTGAAGAACGCACCCGAGAGTTGTCTCGCGTCAATCAGCAACTGCAAATCCAACTCGAAGAAAACCGCAAACTGGCGGAAACCGACACACTGACCTCAATCGCCAATCGCTATCTTCTGGAAAAAGCCCTGCCCCAGGAATGCGAACGCGCCCAACGCTTTCGACAACCGCTGTCGCTGATCGCTATGGACATCGACGACTTCAAGAACATCAACGATCACTATGGCCACGCGCTGGGTGATGCGGCATTGGTGCAGGTGATCGATAGCGTGAAGCACTGCGTACGCGAGGGCGATCTGCTCGCGCGTTGGGGCGGCGACGAGTTCATCCTGATCCTACCCAATACACCACTCGTCGATGCCCGGGCCCTCGCCGAACGTATCCGCCATGGCCTCGCAAGCCTGCTACCAGTGGGGGACTTTCAAGTGACCATGAGTTTTGGCGTGGTTCAGCGCTTTGAAGAAGAACAACAGACCGGGTTGCTGGCCAGGGCCGATCAAGCGCTGTATCGGTCGAAGATCGCGGGCAAGAATGTGATTTCGGGGTAAGGACTATGCCCTTCACTTCTCACATTCCCGCCTTCACCAATACCGGTTTCTCCTGATACCGATCCGGATAAAGCTTTTTCAGCTGCGCAACCTTCGGTAGATCGTTGATCACGATGTACGGATAAGTCGGATGCTCGGTCAGAAAGTCCTGATGCTCCTCCTCTGCCGGGTAGAAACCATTGTAGGTTTCTAGCTTGGTGACAATAGGTTTGTTGAACGAATGAGCGGCGTCGAGCTGGGCAATGTAGGCCTGAGCGACACGTTGCTGTTCGCTGTTTTCCGGGAAAAGCGCCGAGCGATACTGAGTGCCGCTGTCAGGTCCCTGACGGTTGAGTTCGGTAGGGTTGTGAGCCACCGAGAAGTAGATTTGCAGCAAGGTGCCGTAGCTGACCTGACGGGGGTCGAAGGTGACTTCGACGGATTCCGCATGACCGGTATCGCCATTGCTGACCCGCTCGTACTGAGCAGTGTTGGCTGCACCACCGGCGTAACCGGAGACAGCTTTCTTCACCCCTTTTACATGCTGGAACACGCCTTGGACGCCCCAGAAGCAACCGCCGGCAAAGACCGCCCTTTCGCTGTCGGCCTGGGTGGTTTCGTCGAGGGTGGGTGGAGGAATAATGACCGCGTCTTCCGCCGCACCGAAGGAGAACGCCAGGCATTGGCCGATGACGCCGGCAGCAGCCAGGCCGAACAGGGTGCGGCGCCAGGTGAATAGGGTTTTCATGAGGCTGACTCCTGAATAAATGGAATGACGATCAACCGAACGTAAACGCGAAAAAGTGTGTCCATGGATCAAGCCGTCTTCGGCACAAAAGTCATCGCCAGGCCGTTCATGCAGTAGCGCAAGCCGGTGGGTTTGGGCCCATCATCGAAGAGATGACCCAAATGACCGCCACAACGCCGACAGTGGACTTCTTCGCGCAGCACCCCGAAGGAACGGTCCTGACGAGTGGCCACAGCCTTGTCCAGCGGTGCCCAGAAGCTCGGCCAACCGGTGCGGCTGTCGAACTTGGTCGTGGAAGAAAACAGCGGCAGATCGCAACCGGCACAGGCAAACGTACCTTCACGGTGCTCGTTGTTCAGCGGGCTGCTGTAGGCCCGTTCAGTGCCCTCTTCGCGCAGGATTTCGTACTGCTCGGCGCTGAGCATGGCGCGCCATTCGCTGTCGCTGTGAGTCACCTCGAACACCTCTCCCGCGTCGGCATCACTGACCAGTGCAGAACGCGCGGCAAATTTTGGCAATACACCGATGACCAGGGCTGCAGCGCCTAGCCCGCCGCTTGCTACGAGAAACTGTCGCCGTGAAAACATGGTCGTCTCCGAAAATTCCAGATGCCTGACATGGAACACAGCCTAGGCTTGGGTTGATCGCCAAATCCTCACGAGAAGTTAAACAATTCGTGATAACTCAGGCCCCGGAAAACCCGCACAATGCGCTCATTGCGCCGAAGGATTGAGCTTGATGGAACAGACCAAACGCGTCCTCGTGGTCGAGGACGACCTGCATATCGCCGACCTTATCTGCCTGCATCTACGCGATGAGCAGTTCGAGGTGGTGCACTGCGCCGATGGCGATGAAGGCATGCGCCTGCTGCAGCAAGGAAGCTGGGACGCACTGATCCTCGACCTGATGCTGCCCGGCGTCGACGGCCTGGAAATCTGCCGCCGCGCCCGCGCCATGGCCCGCTACACCCCGATCATCATTACCAGTGCGCGCTCCAGCGAAGTGCACCGGATTCTCGGGCTCGAACTCGGCGCCGACGATTACCTGGCCAAACCCTTTTCGATGCTCGAACTGGTGGCCCGGGTCAAAGCGCTGTTGCGACGGGTCGACGCCATGGCTCGCAATCTGAAAATGGACGCCGGCAGCCTGATCTCGGACGGCCTCTCCATCGACCCGATCACTCGCGAGGTGTCCCTTGACGGTCGCCGCCTCGACCTCACGCCACGGGAGTTCGACCTGTTGTATTTCTTCGCCCGTCAGCCCGGCAAAGTGTTCTCGCGCATGGACCTGCTCAACGCCGTCTGGGGCTACAGCCATGAAGGCTACGAGCACACCGTCAACACTCACATCAACCGCTTGCGGGCAAAGATCGAGGCCGATCCGGCGCAACCGGCGCGCATCCTCACGGTGTGGGGACGAGGCTACAAATTCGCGGCCAGGGAGGAGCAGCCGTGAGACTGACCCTGACTCAGCGCCTGTCTCTGGTGTTCGCCGTGTTGCTGCTGGTGTGCTGCGGCACGTCGGCATGGATGCAGGTGCGGTCCAACAAGATGCATGAGCTGGAAGTGGTGCAAGGGTTGTCGCGGGATCTGGCCCGGCACATCGCCCATGACACCGTGCTGATGGACACCAAAGGCCTGATGCCCGACGCCGTGCGCGACCTGTTCAGCCAACTGATGCTGGTCAATCCCAGTGTCGAGGTCTATCTGCTCGACCCCGAGGGCCGGATTGTCGGCAGTGCTGCGCCCGAGGGTCGGATACGCCGGGAGCGGGTCGATCTGGCGCCGATCCAGCGTCTGCTCAAGGGCGATGCTCTGCCGGTTCTCGGCGACGATCCGCGCAGCGTCGATGGCCGCAAAGTGTTCAGCGCCGCGCCATTGCAGGTCAATGGAAAACCGGTGGGCTATCTCTATGTGGTGCTGCTGAGCGAAGAGCATGACCGCTTCGCCGAACGCGGCGCCACCAGTGCCGCCCTGAATACCGCGCTGTTGTCGATCGGGTTGGTGGCGCTGCTGTGCCTGATTGCCGGTCTCACCGCATTCGCCCTCATCACCCGCCCTTTGCGCCGTTTGACCGAAACCGTCAGCCAGTTCGACATTGATGGTGCTCCGGTAACGCCGCCTGCATCCGTCCCGGTGGAAAAAGCCGCCAGCCACGATGAAATTGCCATTCTCGACGCGACCTTCCGGCAGATGCAGGCGCGCCTCGGCGAGCAATGGCGCTCGTTGACCCGCCAGGATCAGGAACGCCGTGAACTGGTGGCAAACATCTCCCACGACCTGCGCACGCCTCTGGCCTCGCTGCACGGTTACCTGGAAACCTTGTCGCTCAAGGATGCCACGTTGTCACCCGCCGACCGCCGCCGTTACCTGGGCATCGCACTGGATCAAAGCCGCAAGGTGGGTGGTCTTGCGCAATCGCTGCTGGAGCTGGTGCGCCTGGAACATGGTTTCGTGCAACCGGTACTGGAGCGTTTCTCGCTGACCGATCTGGTGCAGGACATTTTCCAGAAATTCGAACTGACGGCCGAGGCGCGTCACGTCGAACTCAAGGCCACCTTTGCACCCAATGTTTCAGCGGCCTGCGCCGACCTTGGGTTGATCGAGCGGGTGCTCACCAACCTGTTCGACAACGCCCTGCGCCACACCCCGCAAGGGGGAGAAATCGAGCTTAGCCTGCGCCCGCAAGGTCCTTTTATTGAAGTCACCGTTAGCGACACCGGCCCCGGCATCGCTGCCGAACTGCACGAAGGTCTGTTCCTGCGCCCGTTCAACATTGGTGGCGCACGGCGTGACGGTGGACTGGGGTTGCGGATCGTGCACCGGATCCTGCAATTGCACGGCCGCGAGATCCAGCTGATTGACGTTCCCGGCCGCGGCGCGACCTTCCGCTTTTCGTTGCCGGTGGACCAGCAAACGGCTGAGCAATTGGCGGTTCGGTCGATGAATCTGAATACGCTGGGGAAATAGTCGACTGCCTTGGCTGCAGCAACGGCTAATATCCCGGTACCCATTTCGGCAGGTTTTATCGGCTACTGCTGACACTTCAGGCAAAACGCCCCCCCGATAGCCACCGGTTAAAAGTCGTTGTGCCAAAAATGATGACCAGCCGCCTGTTCATCCGTGACAACGCCGCCTCGGTCCAATAGATTAGGCGGCCTGAAAAGGCCCAGAGCTTTCTCGCCTCAACCCAAGTTAAAAGAAGTAGTGAAATTTCAATGTCCGATTCCAATACCGCTGAATCCGTAGTCACCTTGTCGTCCAAAGCGGAATACGAAAACTCCATCAATCTTTCACAGCACGTGCCCCAGGCCAAGACCATCAGCGAGATGGTCCTGGACGCTTTCCAGTCCACCCGGGAAAGCGACCAGATCCGCGAGCTGCGCGCCGCGATTCGCCAGGCTCACGACAGCTTCGACGACGATAAAGCCTACGAATTGATGGGCGAACTCAAGCAACTCAAGGACGCTGAGACTGCCGACATTGCAGCCCTGGAAGACTTGAGCAGCAAATTCCCGATCAGCCGGATTCTCTCCAGCTTCAAGGACGATCCGGCGTTTCAGGAATTGGTCTACGGCCTCGCACTGAAGGTGCTGAACCAGACCCACCAGGCCATCAGCAACCCGAGCAGTGGCAAAAGCAAGGCTGCTCGCGCCAAGAAAGATGTCGAAGTGTTCACCATCAGCAAAGACGGTATCAGCGTGACGCTGCCGCTGCGCACCCCGCGCTCGCGACTGAACGTTGACCGTGAAGCACTGGAGTTCCTGGGCTTCACCTTCGTCGGCGAAGGCGAAGAAGCGGAGCTGGAAAGCGAGACGTTCCTGGACAATGCCGGGGCCGAACAGGCAGTTAACCGCAAGAACATCATCACCGCGCTTCAGCAGCAAACCGCGTTCGATGGCTACAGCATCGCCGCGCAGTAACACACGCCATCGATGACTGAAAGGCCCGCACTGAGATTCAGTGCGGGCCTTTCTATTGCCTGCTGGTTCATCGTTAGAGCGTTGATGGCCGTATCGCCACGATCATGTCAACTTCAATGGCTGCGTCTTTCGGCAGTTGATAAACGCCGATCGTGGTTCGTGTATGTTTACCGGCATCGCCCAGTACATGACTGAAAACGTCCGACGCACCGTTGGCCACTTCGCTCAAATCGACAAAATCCGCGGTGGACTTTATGTAAACCGTGACGCGCAATAGCGACTTGATCTTGTCCAGCGAACCGATGGAATCAACAATCAATGCCAGACCGCGCAATGCACTGATGCTGGCAGCGCTCTGTGCATCTGCCAGCGTCAGATCCAGGCCTACCCTGCCCGGATACTGAATTTCACCATTCATCCGCGGCACCAGACCGCTGATGTAAAGCTCATCGTGATGCCGCACCAACAGCGCGTAATGCCCGCCGGCCGTATTCTCACCGTAGATGTCGTAACCGAGCTCTTTTGCCAGCGCGATGAATCGTTCATCACAGGTCATGTGTTCAGTCATCTATCCTCCTCGATCAAAAATTGGATCCGTTTTTTGACAGATTAGCCCAAAGATCTCGATTCGGGGGCTGGCCTATGAAAATCAGCTTGGATCAAATTGATGTCCCTTAGATTCGAAAACGATTGAACTGACGAGCGAACACCTGAATGCCCCGCCTTCGAAAGAAGTGCGGGGCTTTTTTGTTCAAGCGCGGTTGCTACACGGAGCGTCGAGCACCTTCACCACGTCATCGATGATCGCTTTGCTCATATCCTGCAAAAAATGCGACGCCCAGGCATGGCGGTCGGTATCGCGAGCCATGGCGGCGTCTGATGCAAGGAGTTTGGCGACGTGGAGCAGATCAGAGGCGTGGGAGAGGGCTTGAATCACCGGGACGCCGGCGTTTATGCGGAATAGCGGTTTGTTAGCGTGATAGGAGAAGGGGGTGAGGCCAATGGTTGTTAGGTCTTGGGGATTGGTCATTGGGCACTTCCTGTGGTTGGACGGAGGTGGGTTATTACCTTTGGAGCTGAGGTGCAAGTTTCGAACGTATCGATTGCGTACATTTTGAGAACTCCTTTTAGAAGCGATTTTGCGACCGGATTCTCTAGCCCGGTCACAGAACGGAAAGCAACGGTTTGAAGGGCTTAAAGCCAGTAAAATTCAGATTCAACGCGCAGTCATCGCCACCATTGAATTCCAGCCTGGCGTGCCGCTGGTCCAGCAGATCGTCGACCAATTGTCGGTGGCGATCAGCCAGGGCGGGCTGCCTCACGGGGCCAAACTGCCGCCAACCCGCGAACTCTCAGACTTGATGAGCGTGGGCAAATCCACGGTGGTGGATGCTCTGGACCGCTTGCGGGCCAAGGGTTTGGTGGTTTCACGCCAGGGCTCGGGGCATTACGTGCACCGTTCCAGCACCACGATCAAGACCGATGCCGGCCCGGACCTGCAACCTCAAGACACGCTCAGCGTGGTCCGACGCGCGGTGCTGCTGGACAACGTCAGTTACGTGTCCGGCTTCTCCAAGACCCTGACGGCTAACAGCCGCGTCAGCTACGCGGTGCTTTCACCGCAACTGGCTGCGCGGCTGGTTGCGCTCAAAATGGCCTGCGGTGGCATGACTTCGGAACTGGCGGAGCAGATTATCTGCACGATGCTCAGTGATGGCAGCTATGCCAAACATACCCGGCGCACGGTGGATCGGCTTTACGAGTCGAGCAGTCGGGTGACAAGTTGGCTGGAGGAGGCAGGTTGCTCGGTGTCTTCGCTGCCGGGGGAAGGGTTGTTTATCTGGACGCGTCTGCCCGAAGGGCTGCATGCCGAAACGCTGGCAAGGAAAGGCCTGGAAATCGACCTTGTACTGGCGCCCGGCACCCTGCTCAGCAAAGCGCCGAGCGCTAGCCACTTCCTGCGTTTCAACGTGGCGCATAGTGATAACAGCCAGGTGCGTGAGCGGTTTTTCCGGTTGCTCGATAGCTGAGTTTTCTCTCGGATAAACCGCGGTGCGGCCTTCGCGAGCAAGCCCGCTCCCACAGGGGGCAGTGTCGTGCTAAAAATTGGTGGCAACACTGATCCAGTGTGGGAGCGGGCTTGCTCGCGAATGGGACAACTCGGTCCACCAGGGCACACCCAATAAAAAGCCCCGCTCTTCTCTCGAAGGCGGGGCTTTTCAATGCAGCCTCTGAATCTTAAGGCGCGTACGTCAGCAGCAGCTCACTCGGCACTTTAAAGTCCAGCGACATCATCACGCTCAACGCGGTAATGGTGAAGATCGAGAACACGAACAGCTTGCGTGCCCAGACCGTGTCATCCACTGCCTTGTAGCCGGTCCAGGCCATGTACAACCAGTACATACCCATGGCCGCGGCGACGGCGAGGTAGCTCATGCCGGCGTAGCCGCTGAAGGTCAGCATCAAGGTCGCCACGAGGAACGCCAGGATGTAGAGCAGGATGTGCTTCTTGGCCACTTGAATCCCGCGCTTCACCGGCAACACCGGAATCGATGCAGCCAGGTAATCGTTGAAGCGGAAGATCGCGATGGCGTAGGAATGCGGCATCTGCCACAGGCTGAACATCACCAGCAACGTCAGTGCCGCCATGTCGAAGCTGTTCGTCACAGCGACGTAGCCAATCACCGGCGGCATGGCGCCCGACAGACTGCCCACCAGCGTGCCGTGAACCGACTTGCGCTTGAGGTACAGGCTGTAGAAACCGACGTAGATGACAAAGCCGATCACGGCGAACAACGCGGCCAACGGGTTGGCCACTTTGTACAACAGTGCAACGCCGAAAACACCCAGGACGGTCGCAAAAGCCAGGGCCAGTTTCAGGGAGATCAAGCCCTGGACCAGCGCCCGGTTTTTGGTGCGTTCCATCTTCAGGTCGATGTCGCGGTCGATGCAGTTGTTGAACACGCAACCGGAAGCCACCACCAGCGACGTGCCGATCATGGCGGCCAGAAAAATGGCCAGATCGACATGCCCTTTCGAGGCCAGGAAAAATCCGCCTGCCACAGAAAGCACGTTACCGAAAATGATCCCCGGTTTGGTGATTTGGATAAAGTGCTTAAAGGACATCCGGACTTTCCTCAGTGCGCCATCATGTTGGAGTGGATGCTGAACATGATCCACAGCGACAGGCCAACCAGCAGGACAATCACGATCGCGGCGAAAACAAACGCAATCACGTTGTTACGCTGCGCGGCCGAACGGTCCAGGTGAAGGAAGTACACCAAGTGTACCAGCACCTGGATGACTGCGAAGGCCAGTACGATCCACAGGGTCAGGGCTTTCGGCAGCGACGGGTACATCACCAGGCCGAAAGGAATGACGGTCAGGATCACCGACAGGATGAAGCCGATAGCGTAAGACTTGACGCTGCCGTGGCCGGCGTCGTGGCTATCGTGGGAATGAGCGTTAGCCATTTACATAGTCCCCATCAGATAAACAACGGTGAATACGCAGATCCACACCACGTCCAGGAAGTGCCAGAACAGGCTCAGGCAGCTCAGACGGGTCTTGTTGGTCGCCGTCAGGCCGTTTTTCTGCACCTGATACATCATGATCGCCATCCAGATCAGACCGCTGGTCACGTGCAGACCGTGGGTGCCGACCAGGGTGAAGAACCCGGACAGGAAGCCGCTGCGGCTCGGGCCGAAGCCTTCGGAAATCAGTACGTGAAACTCGTTGATTTCCATGCCGATGAAGCCGGCGCCGAACAGGAAGGTCATGCCCAGCCAGCCCAGGACCTGGTTCTTCTTGCCCTTGAACAACGCCAGCATGGCGAAGCCGTAGGTGATCGAACTGAACAACAGCAGAGCGGTTTCGCCCAGCACGTAAGGCAGTTCGAAAATGTCGGCGCCCGACGGGCCACCCGCTACGTTGTTAACCAGTACCGCGTACGCCGCGAAGATCGACGCAAACAGAATGCAGTCGGTCATCAGGTAGAGCCAGAAACCGAATACGGTCATCTCGCCCGAGTCGTGGTGATGGTCGTCGTGCCCATGGTCCGTGCCATGGGCGTGTCCAGCAGTGGTCACTAAGTTCGACATGGTTTAAGCCTGTTCCAACGAGGTTTCAACACGGGTGGCGGTGGCTGGAACTTTCCCGGCCGCTACCAGACGCTTGTGCTGCTCGGCTTCGATGCGCTCGATCACGTCGACCGGCACCATGTAGCCTTGATCATCACGTGCAGCGTGGATCACGAAATACACCACGGTGCCGACCAGGCCAACGATGGCCAACCACCAGATGTGCCAGATCATCGCGAAACCGAACACGGTCAACAGAGCACCCATGACCACACCGGTCGCGGTGTTGTTTGGCATGTGGATCGGTTCGTACTTGGCCGGAGCCTTGTACGCGGTACCGTTTTCCTTGGCTTCGGTGAACGGATCGATGGTGTCCGCTTTTGGCAGCACGGCAAAGTTGTAGAACGGTGGTGGCGACGAGGTCGACCATTCCAGCGTGTGGGCATTCCACGGGTCACCGTGTTCGCACATGTTTTCCGGCTTGTTGCGATCACGCACGCTGACGTACAGCTGAATCAGCTGGCAGGCGATACCGACCGCGATCATCACCGCACCGAACATGGCGACGTACAGGTACGGCACCCACTCAGGGTTGGTGGTGGCGTTCAGACGACGGGTCATGCCCATGAAGCCCAGTGCATAGAGCGGCATGAACGCGACGAAGAAGCCCGAGATCCAGAACCAGAACGCTGCCTTGCCCCAACCTTCGTGCAGCTTGAAGCCGAACGCTTTAGGGAAGTAGAAGCTGAAGCCGGCGATGTAGCCGAATACCGCGCCGCCGATGATCACGTTGTGGAAGTGAGCGATCACGAACAGGCTGTTGTGCAGGACGAAGTCCGCACCCGGGATGGCCAGCAGTACGCCGGTCATGCCGCCGATGGCGAAGGTCACCATGAAGCCCAGGGTCCACAGAACCTGGCTGGTGAAACGCAGACGCCCTTGGTAAATGGTGAACAGCCAGTTGAATAGCTTCACCCCCGTCGGGATCGAAATCAGCATCGTCGCCAGACCGAAGAAGGCGTTGACGCTGGCACCCGAACCCATGGTGAAGAAGTGGTGCAGCCAGACCATGAAGCCCAGGATCGAGATCGCGCCGCTGGCGTAGACCATCGAGTGGTGGCCGAACAGACGCTTGCCGGTGAAGGTCGAGATGACTTCGGAGAAGATCCCGAACGCCGGCAGAATCAGGATGTAAACCTCGGGGTGACCCCAGGCCCAGAACAGGTTGACGTACATCATCGGATTGCCACCAAGTTCATTGGTGAAAATGTGGAAATCCATGTAACGGTCAAGCGTCAGCAGTGCCAGGGTAGCGGTCAGGATCGGGAACGAGGCCACGATCAGGACGTTGGCCCAAGTGCAGGTCCAGGTGAAGATCGGCATGTCCATCAGCTTCATGCCCGGGGTACGCATTTTCAACACGGTAGCCAGGAAGTTGACCCCCGTCAGCGTCGTACCCAACCCGGAAAGCTGTAGCGCCCAGATGTAGTAATCCATCCCCACGCCCGGACTGTATTGCAGGCCCGACAGCGGTGGATAGGCAACCCAGCCGGTCTTGGCGAATTCGCCAACGCCCAGGGACAGGTTGATCAGCACCACGCCAGACACCAGCAGCCAGAAGCTCAGGGAGTTCAGGAACGGATAGGCAACGTCACGCGCACCGATCTGCAGCGGCACTGCAAGGTTCATCAGGCCGGTGAAGAATGGCATCGCCATGAAGATGATCATGATCACACCGTGAGCGGTGAAGATCTGGTCATAGTGTTCAGG
>NZ_JBIWAM010000005.1:195479-312689 GCF_044760065.1 Pseudomonas sp. NPDC098740
CAACTGGGTACGCATCATGATGGCGTCGGCAAAACCGCGCAGCAGCATGACCATGGCAACGATGATGTACATCACGCCGATTTTCTTGTGGTCGACCGAGGTCAGCCACTCGGACCACAGGTAGGTCCACTTCTTGAAATAGGTGATTGCAGCGAACAGCGCCAGACCACCGAGCGCGATCATGGCGATGGTTATCATCACGATCGGTTCGTGGAACGGGACCGCTTCCCAACTTAATTTACCAAACATCGTTTACTCCTCTGCCCCGGCAGCTGAATGCGAACTCATGTCCATCCCTTCCATGGCGGCCATTTCGTGCTCTTTCTTCTCGTGGTGCATCGGCTTGCCCGGTTTCATGCCTTCGTACTTGTCGACGATGATCTGGAACAGGTTCGGCGTGACCGAGGAGTAGAGCTCGACTGGGTTGTTCTGGCTTGGCTTGGAAAGGGCTTCGTATTCAGCTTTTTCAAGCTGTTTAGGTGCCTTTTTGACTTCGCTGACCCAGGCGTCGAAATCTTCCTGAGAGGTGGCGATAGCTTTGAACTTCATACCGGTGAAACCAGCGCCGCTGTAGTTGGCGGAGATACCGTCCATTTCAGCGTTCTGGTTGGCGATCAGGTGCAGTTTGGTCTGCATGCCGGCCATCGCGTAGATCTGGCCGCCCAGCGCCGGGATGAAGAACGAGTTCATCACGGAGTCCGAAGTCACCTTGAAGTTGATCGGCGTGTGCGCCGGGAACACGATCTTGTTGACGGTGGCGATGCCTTGTTCCGGGTAGATGAACATCCACTTCCAGTCCAGCGCGACCACTTCAATGGTGATCGGCTTGACGTCGGACTCCAGCGGCTTGTAAGGATCCAACGCGTGGGTCGACTTGTAGGTGACATAACCCAGAGCAATGATGATCAGCACTGGAACAGCCCACACCGCGATTTCAATCTTGGTGGAGTGCGACCATTTTGGCGTGTAGACGGCGTCGGTGTTGGACGCGCGGTATTTCCAGGCGAACAGGAAGGTCATGACGATGACCGGAACCACGACCAACAGCATCAGCAGCGTTGCGGTGATGATCAGGTTTCGCTCGTCCAGGCCGACCTGGCCCTTGGGATCGAGCAAGGTCATGTTGCAGCCTGACAGCAACAACGTGCCGATCAGCGGCAATAAGCCTAGTAGTCTGGGGTACCTGTTTTTACTCATCTCACGACCTCTAAAGCAGCTTGCGCAATGCAGTTGGGTTTTGATCGCCAACACTTCACCCTGCCAAGGGTTGGCATTTTTCTTGGATTGAATAAGTGGCTGCCCGTCGCGCGTCAGACGCTGTTCGACAAATCCTGGGCTAGCGTTGAGTTCTTATTCGAATTCGTGGGCAAAGGCCTTGTTACAGACCAATTCCATTTGGTGCGGATAATTGGAAGGCACCGACACCTGGGAGTCGCATGAAGCCAACGGGCCTCTCGACGCCCTATTGCTGCTCATGCACCTGAGTAAGGGTGAGCAGTGCCGGGAATTCAGTGCGGGCGATTGTAGATATGTAACGTTCTATAAACCATGTCTCATCCCGAAATAATTTTTATCCATTCCAGCAACAATCATTAACGGTATTTGCAAAAGTGCGCCATGGTATCGAAATTCATTCTCAACAAAAACACCAAAAATTGTAGGTCTACCTCAGGCAGTTCAGACAGTATCGAAGGCTCTGCACCCTCCTTCGACCCTGCCAAAGCCCCCATGTGACAAGGGCTTCGGCAATTCGCCAGGGCCTGTTAAAACTGCATGTTCCGGATTTTTGAGACTGAAGTTGCCGGACGCTAAAACAGGCCAGTTTTGTTGCGTAGCCATGTACCAATTCGGCGCCTTGAAATGCCTTGCGACACTCCTGCTGTGACAACATGTCGCACACGTGCCGCCCCCATACTTGTCGCGCATCAAGGTCATTTTACCTGCGCCCTGAAATGCAAAACGCCCCGGCCCCCTCAACGAGGGCCGGGGCGTTTTTTCGTGTGGCAGCGATGCGGCGGATGACTTCAGCGCAGGGCTTTGCGATTACGCGACGTGAGCAGCGGCACCAGCACCACGATCAGCACAAAAGCTAGCAGCGCCCATTGTGCAAGCGACAGACCGAGGATCGGCGGGTACGGCGTGGAGCAGAAGCCGTCGACCTGGAAGCCCAGCGGGAAGATCTTCGCCAGTGGCAAACCGTCGACAATCGGTTGCAGCACGTCGATGCCGCAGCTGACCGCCGGATAGAACTGGGTATAGACGTGATGCCCGGCCACCCCGACGCCTGCAATGGCGCAGATCACCACCAGGGTTTCAAATACCGTGATGCTGCGGCGGGTGCGCATGACCGCGCCGATGAACGCGAAGAGCGCGATCAGCAGCAACGCATAACGTTGCAGGATGCATAGCGGGCATGGCGCCTCGCCCAGAACAATTTGCATATACAGCGCGCCACCGATCAGCGCCAGGCAGATGATACCCAGCAACACCAGATAGCGCCGTTCACGGCCCAACCGCATCGTTTCATCGCTCATTGCGTTTCCCTTCTAAATATCGATTGCCCAGAAGTCTACACGCTGGCCCTGACCTTTGAGAGTCCGGCGCGCACAGCGGGGTATCGGGGAATAGACGACGAGCCGGTTAAGAAGGGATTAACTTTGAAGCATTTTTCAAAAATCGGAACCGCGCGGGGGCTTTCAAAAGAAAGCCCCCTCCAGCATTTGATCAATCGCCGTAGATATCAGACTTGAAGTACTTCTCTGAAATCTTCTGGTACTCGCCACTGGCGCGAATGCCGTCGATGGCTGTGTTCAGCTCGGAGACCAACTCAGTGTTGCCCTTGCGCACCGCAACCCCGGCGCCCTCGCCCACGTATTTCGGATCCTTGAGCTCCGGCCCGACAAAGGCATAGCCTTTGCCACGGGGCATCGTCAGGAAGTCATTCAGTGGAATGGTGTCGGCAAAAATGGCATCGAGGCGACCGGCTGCCAGATCCATGTAGATCTCTTCGTTGTTGCCGTAACGCTTGACGTTGATACCCTTCGGCTCAAAAACCTCGGTGGCGTAACGGTCGGTGGTGGTTGCGCGCTGCACGCCGACAGTCTTGCCCTTGAGGCTGGCGTACTGGTCATCCACGACCGCGCCGTCCTTCATCACCAGACGTGATGAGGTGAAGTAATACTTGTGAGTGAAATCCACGGACTTCTTACGGTCTTCGTTGATGGTCATGGACGACAGCGCCATGTCGATTTTCTTCACTTTAAGGGAAGGAATCAGACCGTCGAACTCACCTTCGACCCAAACGCACTTGACCTTCATCTGCGCGCACAGGGCATTGCCGATGTCGTAGTCGAACCCGACAATCTCACCTTTATCGGTTTTGGACGCGAACGGTGGATAAGCCGCTTCGATGCCGATGCGCAGGGTTTTATCGGCGGCGAACAGGCTGCTGCACGCCAACAGGCTCAGGGCCAGACCGGTGATGAGGGGGAATTTCTTCATGTTCGTTCTCTCGCGGGTTGTTGTTGGTTTGGCAAGACAGAAGAAAGAGCAGAAACGGGGGAAGTGCTTTTTTGTACTTGTAATTCCATACTGGACTTTTATGTATAGGTCGTCAATCAGGGCGATCGAGGATGTGCGGGCCGGTGGTCGGGCGGTGGGTCTTTGGGATTTTTGGTGTTGCTGATGACCTCTTCCCGGGCAAGCCACGCTCCCACAGGTTTTTGTGTTGTTCACGTAATGTGTTCCCGACACAAAAACCTGTGGGAGCGTGGCTTGCCCGCGAAGGCGTACTTGCAGACACCGCAGGAACTACTGCTTCCAGCGATCCGCCGCCGCATGATCGCTGTCACGCCCTTCAACCCAACGCGACCCGTCAGGGGTGTTTTCTTTCTTCCAGAACGGTGCGCGGGTTTTCAGGTAGTCCATGACAAAGGCACAGGCATCGAACGCGGCCTGGCGGTGGGCGCTGGCGGCGCCGACGAAGACGATCGGTTCACCTGGTTCCAGGGCGCCGATGCGATGCAGCACTTCAAGCTTGAGCAGCGGCCAGCGCTGCTCGGCCTCTGTGGCGATCTTGGCGAGGGCTTTTTCGGTCATGCCCGGGTAGTGCTCAAGGAACATCCCGGCGACGTCGAGTCCGTCATTGAAGTCGCGAACATAGCCGACAAAACTCACCACCGCACCGACGCCCACATTGGCTGCATGCATGGCGTTGACTTCAGCACCCGGATCGAACGCCGTGGATTGCACGCGAATCGCCATGGCTCAGCCTCCGGTCACGGTCGGGAAAAATGCCACTTCATCGCCATCGCTCACCGGCTCATCGAGCTGGCACAGGTCTTCGTTGCGGGCGCACATCAGGTTCTGTTCACTCAGCACATCGGCACCGTCGCGGCGGGCCAGCAGCGCACGCACATCGTCGACCGTGGCGAAATCACCTTCAACCTTCACCGAGTCCACGCCGAGCGCCTCACGGTAACGGGCAAAAAACTTCACGGTGACGTTCATGGTTGATCCGCCTGGAAATGGCCGCTCTTGCCGCCGAGCTTCTCCAGCAGCCGCACGCTTTCGATAGTCATGCCGCGATCCACGGCTTTGCACATGTCGTAGATAGTCAGCGCCGCGACGCTGGCGGCGGTCAGGGCTTCCATCTCCACGCCGGTTTGTCCGGACAACTTGCAGCGCGCCACGATGCGCACGGTGTCGTCGCCTTCGGCACTGAGCTCGACCTTGACGCCGGTGAGCAGCAGCGGATGGCACAGAGGGATCAGATCGCTGGTTTTCTTCGCGGCCTGAATGCCGGCGATACGCGCCACCGCGAACACATCACCCTTGGGGTGACCGCCGCTGACGATCATCTGCAGGGTTTCGGGCAGCATGCGTACGAGGGCTTGGGCCGTTGCTTCACGGAACGTCACGGCTTTTTCAGTGACGTCGACCATATTGGCGCGACCTTGGGAATCGAGATGAGTCAGCACAGGGATACTCCTGATCAGGAGCACCGATTGTAAACCTGCGGGTCAAAATTCCGCACGTTTGATTATCGGGTCACCACAGGGTTATGTGTTGGGCATAAAAAAACCGGGCGACCTGTGAGGCCGCCCGGTTTTGATGAGGGTTACAAATGCGATTCGGCGTATTCGGCCAGAATCGAACGTGGCACCCCTTGCAGGGTGATGTGCACACCGTTGGGGAAATCCTTGAAGCGTTCTGTCAGGTACGTCAGCCCGGAACTGGTCGCGGACAGGTAAGGGGTGTCGATCTGCGCCAGGTTACCCAGGCACACCACTTTTGAACCGGCGCCGGCACGGGTGATGATGGTTTTCATCTGGTGCGGCGTGAGGTTCTGGCATTCATCGATCAGGATCAGACTCTGCTGGAAGCTGCGACCTCGAATGTAGTTGAGGGATTTGAACTGCAACGGCACTTTGCTGAGGATGTAATCGACACTGCCATGGGTGTTTTCGTCATCCATGTGCAAGGCTTCGAGGTTGTCGGTGATGGCGCCCAGCCAAGGCTCCATTTTTTCCGCTTCAGTGCCGGGCAGGAAACCGATCTCCTGGTCCAGACCCTGCACGCTACGGGTCGCGATGATCCGGCGATAGCGTTTGCTGACCATGGTCTGCTCGATCGCCGCCGCCAGTGCGAGGATGGTTTTACCGGAACCTGCTGCCCCGGTCAGGTTGACCAGGTGGATATCCGGGTCGAGCAAGGCGTACAGCGCCAGGCTTTGATAGATGTCACGCGGTTTCAAGCCCCAGGCTTCCTGGTGCAACAGGGGTTCCTGATGCAGGTCGAGAATCAGCAGCTTGTCTTCCTCGATCTCCTTGATCCAGCCGACAAAACCCTGTTCGTCGATGATGAACTCGTTGATGTGCACCGCCGGCAGGTTGTCGATCAACTGCACCTGGTGCCAGGTGCGGCCATGATCCTGACGGGTGTCGACATTCCTCACACGGTCCCAGAAGGAGCCGGTCATGTTGTGATAACCGTTGGGCAGCAGCGACACGTCGTCAACCAGTTGGTCGGTGCTGTAGTCCTCGGCCGCAATCCCGCAAGCCCGGGCCTTGAGGCGCATGTTGATGTCTTTGGTGACCAGCACCACGGGCAGTTTTGGTTCGCGCGCGTGCAGGTCGATCAACTGGTTGATGATGATGTTGTCGTTCAGGTGCTCGGGCAGAATGATGTTCGGTTCGGCACGTTTGCTCATCAAAATTGACAGCAAACCCTTGGGCCCACTCTTGCCGCGCTGGATCGGCACACCGAGTTCGACATCTTCGGGGCTGGCATCGCCCAAGGTCTTGTCGATCAGGCGAATCGCCTGACGGCATTCTGCAGCCACACTGTGATGCCCGCTCTTGAGCTTGTCGAGCTCCTCAAGCACGGTCATCGGGATGGCGACGTGGTGTTCTTCGAAGTTAAGCAGGGCGTTTGGATCGTGAATCAATACGTTGGTATCGAGTACATAAAGGATTGGCTGGTTGGAGGAAGAACTACGTCCGTGATCATCCATACTCGGTCACCTTTGTGGGAGCCAGTCGACGCAATACCGTGACAGTGCTGCGCCTCGAAGTGGCCACCGAATTCACCTGCGAGGATT
The DNA here is from genome assembly GCF_044760065.1 of Pseudomonas sp. NPDC098740. NCBI lineage: Bacteria > Pseudomonadati > Pseudomonadota > Gammaproteobacteria > Pseudomonadales > Pseudomonadaceae > Pseudomonas > Pseudomonas sp. NPDC098740. Next base: position 202,081 of record NZ_JBIWAM010000005.1, read on the forward strand.
CAAGTGAACTGCACACAAATTGGGGTCTTGGAAGACGCCACCTGTCTGCAGGTTTCGGCGGTCTGTCTTCGTAATACTCCAAAACCTGTGACAGAAAAAAGTACTTTGACGTTTTTTTGAAGTTTATTTTTCAGAGTGACCAATAGCACTAGGCGGATTGCCATCACCCCGTTAAAGTCGGAAGTCCGCCTGCACCGAATTCTCGCCAAAAATCGCCCACCGCCCAATGTTTACGGACTTTCGTCGTTTTCAGCGAAACGCGTCCTGACAGTCTTCCCAGCCGATTCCGCTTTGCGCCGTTTGCGTGATGAGCCAGGGCATCGCCGTTTTCAGCGCATCCTGCTTCACGTTGAAGTTGATCACCCCGTGGCGCCACAACAACATCAGGCTCAACACCCGTTGCGCGCTCTGATTGGCTTTTAGCTTGCCGGCACCATCCTGGGCATCGATATCCCACAGCGCCACCTGCAAGCCCTGGGATTTGAAGAATCCTTCAGCGTCAGACCGACGCTGACCATCGGGCGGCCGAAACAATGGCACGTAGTTCTCGGGCAGTTTGCTTTTGACCAGTTCGACGCTGCGTCGCACCGAGTCCTGCCAGTCCTGCCAGTGGCTGTGGGAGCGAAATTCCCAGCCTTGCGCGCCAATGCACTGCTTCGAGTACGTCGCTTGCAGGCTGGCTACCGAACGATCGGCCAGACGGGCCTGGATGTCCTTGCCGAGGACGAAGAACGTGCCACTCATGTTCGACTTGCGCAGGTATTCCGTGGCCCAGGCGGTGTTATCCGGCGCGGTATTGGCGGCACTGTCGAAGGTCAGCAAAAACAGCCGGTCATGCATCTGATCGCCGTTGCGCTCATAGTCGCCAAAACGATCGACTTCGCTGCTGGTTTGCGGAAACAGCGCTGCCTTGCGCAATTGCTCGTCCAGGTACTGGGCGTGGAACAGTCGGCTCGGCTCGGCCCACTTTATGTAGTAGCTCTCATCGCTGACCTGAAACTTGGCGGCTTGCTGGCGCAGGGTGTCCATGTCCTCGACCAGGAAACAGAAGGAGGCATCCTGATCGCAGCTCTGCTGGGCGTAGTTGTAGTTGGTCAGCAGTCGCTGCCACATGCGCTGGCGCAGGTAGTTGATCGATTCCAGATTGACCGTGCGCAACCCCAGGCGCTGGGCAAGGCTCACTTCATCCAGGGATTCGCTGGCCAACAGGACGTGAGCGAACATGAGTATCTCGGCCCGTGACGCCACATCAAACAGGGTCGGGCTGTTGAGCTGTTCAGGCCAGGTGCTGCGATCCAGCGTCGCCACATCGCCTGGCGCCGCCATGGCACCGAAGCTCAACAGCCAGGCCGAGAATAGAAAAACGATACGCAATGGGATGTCTCCATAACAAAACCCGCGCGGCACTATATCGCGGGAAGATCAAAAGATCGCAGCCTCGCTTCGCTCGACAGCTCCTACAGATGTACGCACACCGTAGGAGCTGTCGAGCGAAGCGAGGCTGCGATCTTGTTCCATGACACCACCGATCACCTATGACGCTCATAGCTGGAGTCAACACGGACAACCCCCTAGAATCGCCCCCACGATTAAAGGAGACGACTTCATGCTGATGGTGATTTCCCCCGCCAAGACCCTCGATTACGAAACACCGCCGGCGACCCAGCGCTTCACCCAGCCACAATACCTCGACCATTCCCAGGAGCTGATCCTGCAATTGCGCGAGCTGGCCCCTGCGCAGATTAGCGAGTTGATGCACGTCTCCGACAAGATCGGCGGGCTCAACGCCGCGCGTTTCGGCAGTTGGACGCCCGCGTTCACTCCGGAAAATGCCAAGCAGGCACTGCTCGCCTTCAAGGGCGACGTCTACACCGGGTTGAATGCTCAAACTTTCAGCGAGGCCGATTTCGATTACGCCCAGCAGCACTTGCGCATGTTGTCCGGCCTCTACGGCTTGCTGCGCCCGCTGGACCTGATGCAGCCGTATCGACTGGAGATGGGCACCAAACTGGCGAATGCCCGTGGCAAGGACTTGTATGCCTTCTGGGGCACACGGATCAGCGAATGGCTCAACGAAGCCCTGGCCGATCAAGGCGATGACGTGCTGCTGAACCTGGCCTCCAACGAGTACTTCTCGGCGGTCAAACGCAACGCCCTGAACGCGCGCATCATCAATACCGAATTCAAGGACCTGAAGAACGGCCAGTACAAAATCATCAGCTTCTACGCAAAAAAGGCCCGCGGCATGATGAGTCGCTTCGTTATAGAAGAACGCATCAATGACCCGGCAGCCCTCAAGCAGTTCGATGTACAAGGCTATCGCTACAGCGCCGAGCAGTCTAAACCGGACAATCTGGTGTTCCTGCGCGATCACGCGCCGGAGTAAGCACCCAATCGGTGCGCGCCCCATTAACGGGTCGTGCGCCGACGTCCGATCGCCCAACAATTCCCCGCTCAATTCGCCACCTTACTGGCGTCAGAAAACAATCATTCGCTTTTCTAACTTTAGTTTCACTCGACATTGATAATTTTTTTCAGTAGTGGCACTTAATTTTTTTATCGGTAGTGGCACATAACTATCTAACCCGATAATAACCCTATGTATCAAGGGTCAAACAGCCGTTGCTATCAATATGAGAGCAGTGCCATCTTTTCCAATATTTCAAAAAATTTCAGCATTCGCGATGGGCGGACTGGAACTATGTCCAAATGCGTAGCTCATACCACCGGTAACCATTCTCTCGGCGCCTGTACGAGATAACTTACGCAGAGAAGAGATTCACGTAGCAAAGTTGTCACATTAACTTTTGCGAACGTGCCCCTGATTTGGGCAACACATGAAGGACAGGAGATAATCATCAAAAATATCCCCTGCAAGGAAGGCTGAGCCCCTATAAACGTGCTCACCTGAGCACCCAACCGCTTGATTTACGGGCTTCCGCCTGGCATTGAGCGCGCAAGACCTTTGCACGAATGTCTTCTGATTAGAAGATCTGCTGCATAACAGGGCACGCCATAACAATAAAAGCCTAGTTGCGCACCTTTTGAGTGAACTTATTTAGACACTCGGAACTTATATGCCTGCACGCGGCATTGTGACGCCTTTAAGGCGCACTTCCGAGTGCACTACGACCGCTGAACACCATTAACTCCGGCCATGTAATGGCTTGATAAACACAGAGGTAATTGCGATGCGCATCAGCATATTTGGTTTGGGTTACGTCGGCGCAGTATGTGCCGGTTGCCTGTCTGCACGGGGCCATGACGTCGTTGGCGTCGATGTTGCCAAAGACAAAATCGATATGATCAACGCCGGTAAATCGCCGATCGTTGAACCGGGTCTGGGCGAGCTTCTGCAGAAGGGTATCGAGACGGGCAAATTGCGCGGCACGACCAACTTCGCCGAGGCGATTCGCGACACCGACCTGTCGATGATTTGCGTCGGCACGCCGAGCAAGAAGAACGGCGACCTGGAGTTGAACTACATCGAAGCTGTGTGCCGCGAGATCGGTTTTGTCCTGCGTGACAAGACCACCCGTCACACCATCGTGGTTCGCAGCACCGTACTGCCAGGCACTGTGGCAAACGTGGTGATCCCGATCCTCGAAGACTGCTCCGGCAAGAAAGCCGGTGTCGACTTCGGTGTTGCAGTGAACCCTGAGTTCCTGCGTGAAAGCACCGCGATCGCCGATTACGACCTGCCGCCAATGACCGTCATCGGCGAGTTCGACAAGGCGTCGGGCGACGTTCTGCAATCGCTGTACGAAGAACTCGACGCTCCGATCATCCGCAAGGACATCGCCGTGGCCGAGATGATCAAGTACACCTGCAACGTGTGGCACGCCACCAAGGTGACCTTCGCCAACGAGATCGGCAACATCGCCAAGGCCGTCGGCGTCGATGGCCGCGAAGTGATGGAAGTGGTCTGCCAGGACAAGACGCTGAACCTGTCCCAGTACTACATGCGCCCTGGTTTCGCGTTCGGCGGTTCCTGCCTGCCGAAGGACGTTCGCGCCCTGACCTACCGCGCCGGTTCCCTGGACGTGGAAGCACCACTGCTGAACTCGCTGATGCGCAGTAACGAGTCCCAGGTGCAGAACGCCTTCGACATCGTCTCCAGCCACGGCAAACGCAAAATCGCCCTGCTGGGTCTGAGCTTCAAGGCCGGTACTGACGACCTGCGCGAAAGCCCGCTGGTTGATCTGGCGGAAATGCTGATCGGCAAGGGCTACGACCTGAGCATCTACGACACCAACGTCGAATACGCCCGTGTCCACGGTGCGAACAAGGATTACATCGAGTCGAAGATCCCTCACGTCTCGTCCTTGCTCAACGCCGATTTCGACGACGTGATCAACAACTCCGACGTGATCATCCTTGGCAACCGTGACGAGAAATTCCGCGCCCTGGCGCAGAACGCTCCACACGGCAAGCAAGTGATCGACCTGGTCGGTTTCATGTCCCAAGCCACCAGCGTGAGTGGCCGGACTGAAGGCATCTGCTGGTAATGCGGTCGTAGGAGCTGTCGAGTGAAACGAGGCTGCGATCTTTCCAGGTCCACTTGAGTTTCAAGCGAAAGATCAAAAGATCGCAGGCTTCGCCAGCTCCTACAGGATTTCTGGCGTCATCCAGACCGGATGTCGCCAGTTTTCGTAAGCCTGCCTTAACCCCATCGGGCCACCCCACAGGCTCGCCCGAGATAGAGACGGATGCAGATTATGCACAGGCTAAAGCACGGCCTACTTCAGGTCGCCGGTTGGCTGTTTTACTTAAGTATTTTGATGGGCATCGCCATGGCGTTGCCTGCGTCCACGTTCGACTCCGAGTCGAAGGACTTCATCCTCCTGATCGGTATCGTCGGTATCTGGCGCTACTCGATGGGTGCTACGCACTTTCTGCGCGGCATGCTGTTTCTGTACGTCGTCTACCCGCACCTGCGGCGCAAAGTGCGCAAGCTGGGTAAAGCGGCAGACCCGTCCCATGTGTTTCTGATGGTCACCAGTTTTCGTATCGACGCGCTGACCACCGCCCAGGTTTACGCCTCGGTGATTCGCGAAGCGATCGACTGCGGCCTGCCGACCACCATGGTCTGCTCCATCGTGGAAATGTCCGATGAGAAGCTGGTGAAAAGCCTTTGGGCCCGGATGAACCCACCGGCTCGCGTCAAGCTCGACTTCGTGCGCATTCCCGGCACCGGCAAGCGCGATGGCCTGGCCTACGGTTTCCGCGCCATCTCCCGCCACCTGCCGGACGACCGCGCAGTGGTTGCAGTGATCGATGGCGACACCGTGCTCGCCGAAGGCGTCGTGCTCAAGACCGTGCCGTGGTTCCAGCTGTTCGGCAATGTCGGCGGCCTGACCACCAACGAGTTCTGCGAAGTGCGCGGCGGCTACATCATGAGCGAGTGGCACAAACTGCGATTCGCCCAGCGCCACATCAACATGTGCTCGATGGCCCTGTCCAAGCGCGTGCTGACCATGACCGGGCGGATGTCGGTATTCCGCGCCACTGTGGTGACCAACCCGGACTTCATCGCCGACGTGGAAAGCGACTCGCTGCAACACTGGCGCCTGGGTCGCTTCAAGTTCCTCACCGGTGATGACAAGTCGAGCTGGTTCAGCTTGATGCGGCTGGGCTACGACACGTTCTACGTGCCGGACGCCGCCATTCACACCGTGGAACACCCGCCGGAAAAAAGCTTCATCAAGGCCAGTCGCAAACTGATGTTCCGCTGGTACGGCAACAACCTGCGGCAGAACTCCCGCGCCTTGGGCCTGGGGATGAAACGTCTCGGTCTGTTCACCTCAGTGGTGCTGTTCGACCAGCGTGTGTCGATGTGGACGTCGCTGCTGGGCCTGACCGTCGCGATCATCGCCACCATCAAGTACGGCGCCGCGTTCATCCTGGTTTACCTGCTGTGGATCGGCATTACTCGTCTGATCCTGACCGTGCTTCTGTCTTTGTCCGGTCACACGATCGGCCCGGCCTACCCGGCGATTCTCTATTACAACCAGATCGTCGGCGCGCTGGTGAAGATCTACGTGTTCTTCCGCCTCGACCAACAGTCCTGGACTCGCCAGCCCACTTCCCTGACCCGTGATCTCGCCAGCTTTCAAGGTTGGTTCAACACTTGGTCGTCTCGGACCATGACCTTCTCCGCCGGCAGCATCTTTGTTGCTGTGCTGCTGATGATGGTCTGACCGAACTCGCCTGAATTAACTAGGAAATCGTCCATATGAATACCGCCGTCAACGCCAACGTAGTGCATGAATCAGAAGCCCAGCGCCAGCACGCCCGGGTAAAAATCCCGGCCAAGCTGCGTTTCTACGGTCCTGACCGGACCCCGGTGGAAGCTCGGGTCCTCGACCTCTCCGCTGGCGGCCTGGCCTTCAACGCCGGTCAGCTGCCACTGAAGATCGGCGACAAGTACAAGGCCCGCCTGCAGTTCGTCATCGATAACCTCGGCCTGGCCATGGACGTCGAGCTACTGGTCCGCTCCCACGAGCGCGAAACCGGCCGTACCGGTTGCGAGTTCCAGAACCTCGAACCTCAGGACATTTCCACCCTGCGCCACCTGATCACCTCGCACCTGGCCGGCGACATCGTCAGCATGGGTGAAGTGCTGGCAACCCTGCAGCGCGACAACTTCACCAAGGCGCGCAAGGTCAAGGATGGCGGCCACGGCATGACCGCGTTCGGTCGTCTGCGTGCAGTGACCTTCAGCTTCGCGATTTTCCTCGTCGGTCTGACGGCATTCGGCTTCATTTTCAAGTCGGTGTACGGCATGTACTTCGTCAGCCACGCCCAGGCCGGTCTGGTCAGCGTGGCGGGCATGAACATCACCATGCCGCGCGACGGCACTGTGCAGAGCCTGGTGAAAACCGACGGCGTTGCGGCCAAGGGCGCCCCGTTGGCGACGTTCAGCACCAGCATGCTCGACGTACTCAAGGGCCATCTGGACGATAACCAACTGCAACCGGCCAAGGTTGAAGAGCTGTTCGGCAAACAAATGACCGGCACCCTGACGTCGCCCTGCGATTGCACCGTGGCGCAGCAAATGGTCGCCAACGGCCAGTACGCCAACAAGGGCGACGTGATCTTCCAACTGGTGCCGCGTAACAGTGAAGCCAACGTTGAAGCGCGCTTCTCCTATCGCCAGTTCGGCGATGTGCTTCCAGGCAGCACCGTCAGCTTCCAGATCGCCGGCGAAGACAAAACCCGCAGCGGCACGATCGTCAGCAGCACCAGCCTGAAAAGCGCCGACCTGTCGTCCGACATCCGCGTGCTGATCAAGCCTGACGAGCCGCTGGACAGCAAATTCGCCGGTCGTCCGGTTGAAGTGAACAGCACCCGTGGTCCGAACCTGAACTGGCTGATCGATAAAGCCATGGCCGCCGGTCGTTAAAAACAAGAGGACATGCCCGTGACTAGCCCACTCAGAATCCTGCCAGTCCCGCTGACTCTGGCCATGGCAATTGCCTTGGCCGGATGCGCCGGCCTGCCCGACCAGCGTCTGGCCAACGAAGCCCTCAAGCGCGGTGATACCACGCTGGCGGCGCAGAATTATCAGCAACTGGCAGACCTGGGCTACAGCGAAGCACAGGTTGGCCTGGCCGATATCCAGGTCGACAGCCGTGACCCGGCGCAGATCAAGAAAGCTGAGGCGACTTATCGCGCCGCGGCCAGCGTTTCGCCGCGGGCTCAGGCTCGCCTGGGTCGTCTGCTGGTGGCCAAACCCGGCTCCACCGAAGCCGAACAGCACGAAGCCGAAGGCCTGTTGAAGAAAGCCACTGCCGCAGGCGAAGGCAACACCCTGATCCCGCTGGCCATGCTGTACCTGCAATACCCGCACAGTTTCCCGAACGTCAACGCGCAACAGCAGATCAGCCAATGGCGCGCCGAAGGCAAGCCGGAAGCGGGCCTGGCCCAAGTGCTGCTCTATCGCACCCAGGGCACTTACGACCAGCATCTGGACGAAGTGGAAACGATCTGCAAAGCCGCGTTGAACACCACCGACATCTGCTACGTCGAACTGGCCACGGTCTATCAGAAAAAAGCCCAGCCAGAGAAACAGGCCGAGCTGATCAAGCAAATGCAAGCCGCTCAGGCTCGCGGCGCGGTTTCCGCCCAACGGGTGGACAGCGTGGCCCGCGTACTGGGCGATGCATCCCTGGGCACGACCGACGAGAAAACCGCCCAGTCGTTGCTCGAAGGCATCGCACCCGGCTACCCCGCTTCCTGGGTCAGCCTGGCGCAACTGCTCTACGACTTCCCGGAACTGGGTGACGTAGACATGATGATGAAGTACCTGGACAACGGCCGCGCCGCCGACCAGCCGCGCGCCGAACTGTTGCTGGGCAAGCTCTACTACGAAGGCAAAATGGTGCCGGCCGACGCGAAGGTCGCCGAAGAACACTTCAAGAAAGCCGCCGGCAGAGAAGTGGCCGCCGATTACTACCTCGGCCAGATCTACCGTCGCGGTTACCTGGGCAAGGTCTATTCGCAGAAAGCGCTGGACCACCTGCTCAAGGCTGCGCGTAACGGTCAGAGCAGCGCCGACTTCGCCATTGCCCAACTGTTCTCCCAAGGCAAGGGCACCCGGCCCGACCCGCGCAACGCTTACGTCTTCAGCCAATTGGCCAAGGCGCAGAACACCCCGCAAGCCACTGAACTTGCGCAAACACTCGAAGCCCAACTGCCGCCTGCCCAGCTCGCCGAGGCCCAACGCCTGTTGAAACAAGAACAGGCCGTTCGTGGTGCCTTGAGCCAGAACACGCTGGAACTGCATGCCCTGGAAGAAGACGGCGAGGAATCCCTATGAAGTTGAATCCATTTGTTAAGGCCGGTATTGGCCTGTCTTTCGCCCTCTTGTGGTCGTGCCCGACCCTTGCGGCCCTGACTGAAAGCAAGAACTACGGCCTTGACGTGAAAGTCACCGCCCAGTCCGAAGACGACACCGACCTCGGTACGGCGAGCGGCGGCGACGTCAACGGCGTCGGCCTCGACTTGCGCCCATGGATTTATGGCGAGAGCGGCGCGTGGAGCGGCTACGCCATGGGGCAGGCCGTGACGTCCACCGACATCATCGAGACGGACACCCTGCAACAGTCCGACAGCGACGGCACCCAGGCCACCGACAACGGTGATCGCAAGAGCAAGAAAAACTACCTGGCGATGCGTGAATTCTGGGTCGGCTACAGCGGCCTTACGCCCTACCCCGGCGAGATTCTCAAGCTCGGTCGCCAGCGCCTGCGTAATGACGATGGCCAATGGCGCGACACCAACATCGAAGCGCTGAACTGGACCTTCGACACAACCCTGTTGCGCGCCAACGCCGGTGTTGCCGAGCGCTTCAGCGAGTACCGCACCGATCTCACAGAACTCGCGCCCAAGGACAAGGATCGCCTGCACGCTTACGCCGATGCGGCGTACCAGTGGAACCCGGGCAACTGGGTCGGCATTCGTGGTCACCACACTCACGATGACGGCAAGCTCGATTACCCGACGCCGGGCGTTGCCGCCGATTCTCTGGACAAGAAAGAGAACGGCGACATCAGCTGGATCGGCCTCACCGCCGACAGCGATGCCTACAACTGGCGCAACACCAACACCGTCAATTACTGGGGCAGCGTCACCGGCATGAGTGGCGACCGCGACACGGTCAACCCGCTGACCGCCGAGGGCACCGCTCCGGCACAAGCCAAAACCAGTGGCAATGTTGATGGCTGGGCCACTGACCTGGGCGTGCGTCTGCGCCTCGATCCGCAATGGCAAGTCGGTGCAGCCTATGCCCGCGCCAGCGCCGATTACGAACAGAACGGCCTGCAAAGCAACCGCTCGAACTACACCGGTACTCGCTCGCGGGTTCACCGTTTCGGCGAGGCTTTCCGTGGCGAAACGAACAACATGCAGAGCGCTACCTTGTTCGGCTCGTGGATGCTCAACGACGAATACGACGCCAGTGTGATCTACCACAAATTCTGGCGCGTCGACGGCAACAAGCCGGTCGGCAGCAACGGCATCAACGCCGTCCAGAACGACACCGACGATGTGACCGGCGCGATTCTTTCCAGCACGTCCCTGCCGCTGGAAGATGGCAACAAAGACCTAGGTCAGGAAATGGACGTGGTCGTCACCAAGTACTTCAAGCAAGGCCTGCTGCCCGCCTCCTTGAGCCAGTCGATCGATGAGCCTTCGGCCCTGGTGCGGTTGCGTGGCGGTGTGTTCAAGCCCGGCGATGCGTATGGCAAAGGCGTCGACTCGTACATGCACCGCGCGTTTGTCGACGTGATCTGGCGCTTCTGATGCGAACCGCTAAGGGAGTTCCTGACATGAACAGTCCGAAGAGAGGCTCGATAACCTTGCTGGCCGGCGCGATGTTGCTGGCCAGCACGGCAGTCTTCGCCGCAGTGGAGCCGGCCTCGCCCGTTCAAAAAGGGCAACCGGCGACCATTGCAAAAGGGTTGCAACAGGCCAGGACCTACACCGTCAGCAGCGCACCGACCGCGCCGCTGGAGCTGGCCAAGCCGAAACTGCCGGACACCTCCGGCTACACCGCCGAAGCCATCGCCGCGAAAATCGTGCGCACCAAGCCCGGCAAGATCAGCGTGCGCCGGATGATGCAGGAAAACGCCCTGAAGGACTTCATCGGCGGCGATAACAAGATGGCTGAATGGGTGGTGCGTCAGCACGGTATCCCACAGGCGATTTTCATCGACGACGGCTACATGAACCTCAAGGATCTGGCCAAGAAGGTGCCCAAGCAGTACTTCAGCGAAACCTCACCGGGCGTGTTCCTGGCGAAGTTGCCGATCGTGGTGGGTAACAAGGGCATTCTGGAAATCGACAAGCAGACCCAGGAACTGCGCCTGTCTCAAGAGGCCGGTTCGTTCCTGGTCAACGACGGTCAGCTGTTCGTGCGTGATACCAAAATCACCGGTTGGAGTGAGAAGGCAAACGGTCCGGCGATGTTCAAGTCGGCGAAGGAGTTCCGTCCGTTCATGTTGTCCTGGGGTGGCACCGAGACTTACATCGCCAACAGCAAGATCGCCAGTTTCGGTTATGCCAACAGTAAGTCCTACGGCGTGAGTATTTCCCAGTACACGCCGAACATGGCCAAGGTGCTCAAGCGTCCTGACCCAAGCGGCTGGATCATCGATTCCGAGTTCTCGGATATGTGGTACGGCTTCTACTGCTACGAAACCCGTGACTTTGTGGTCAAGGGCAACACCTACAAAGACAACATCGTCTACGGCATCGACCCGCATGACCGTTCCCACGGTCTGATCATCGCGGACAACACCGTTTACGGGACCAAGAAGAAGCACGGGATCATTATTTCCCGTGAGGTCAACGACAGCTTCATCTTCAACAACCGCAGCTACGACAACAAGTTGTCGGGCCTGGTGATCGACCGTAACAGCGTTAACAACCTGATCGCCTACAACGAGATTTACAAGAACCACACCGACGGCATCACCCTCTACGAGAGTGGCGACAACCTGCTGTGGGGCAACAAGGTGATCAGCAACCGTCGTCACGGCATCCGGATTCGTAACAGCGTGAACATCCGCCTCTACGAAAACCTGTCCATGGCCAACGGGCTGACCGGTGTCTACGGCCACATCAAGGACCTGAGCGACACCGACCGTGACATCAAGCTCGACCCGTTCGACGCCCAGGTGTCGCTGATCATCGTCGGTGGCGAACTGGCCGGCAACGGCAGCGGCCCGCTGTCCATCGACTCGCCACTAAGCGTCGAGTTGTATCGCGTGTCCATGCTCGCGCCGACCAAATCCAGCGGCATCAGCTTCAACGGAATTCTTGGCGAGCGCCAGGATGAAATTCTTGACCTGCTGGTGCGCCAGCAGAAAGCCGTGCTAATCGACCCTGTCGAACGCCAGACCGAAATGCGGGACTGAGGATAATTTTATGCACCCACACTTGATCAAATTACTCAGCCTGTCGGCCCTGACCGCCGGCATTCTCGCGGCCAGCGCCGGCGCTCGTGCCGATGAAGCCAAAGCACCTGCCTTCAGCGCCGAACCGTGCTGCAACCTGTGCCCGGCAGCGCACGACGCGAAAAACTACACCACGCGTTACCAGCAGAACTTCACCACGCTGGTGCAGGCCCAGGGCGATTGGCTATTCCGTACGCAAGAAGACTTGCGCACCGAGTTCGACACCACACCCGCCGGCTACAAACGCATGAAAGAACTGCACGATGCGTTCAAGAGCAAAGGCGTGGAACTGGTCATCGTCTACCAGCCGACCCGTGGTCTGGTGAACCGCAACAAACTCAACCCGGAAGAAAAGGCCAAGTACGATTTCGACAAGGCCCTGAAGAACTACAAGACCATGCTCGGGCGTTTCGCCGCCATGGGCTACACCGTGCCGGACCTGTCGCCGCTGACCAACGAGTCGCTGCCTGACACCCTGCCGGCCCACGATTTCTACTTCCAGGGCGACCAACACTGGACGCCGTATGGCGCCCAGCGCACGGCGAAAATCGTCGGTGAGCAAATCAAGAAAATGCCGGCCTTTGCCGACGTGCCGAAACGCGAATTCGAGAGCCATAAGTCGGGTCGCATGGGCAAGACCGGAACGTTACACAACATGGCTGGTCAACTCTGTGGCACCAGCTACGCGGTCCAGTACATGGATCAGTTCACCACCGAGCCGAAAGGCGAAGCAGCTGATGGCGATCTGTTCAGTGACTCCGGCAATCCGGAAGTCACCCTGGTTGGCACCAGCCACAGTGGCAAGAACTACAACTTCGCCGGTTTCCTCGAAGAGGCCATCGGCGCCGACATCCTCAACGTGGCGTTCCCCGGTGGTGGCCTGGAAGGTTCGATGCTGCAGTACCTGGGCAGCGAAGAGTTCCAGACCAAGCCGCCGAAGATTCTGATCTGGGAATTCTCGCCGCTCTATCGCCTCGACCAGGAAACCATCTACCGCCAGATGATGGCGCTGCTGGACAACGGTTGCGAAGGAAAGGATGCGCAGATGACCGGCAGCACCACGTTGAAACCGGGCAAGAACGAATTGATGGTCAACAGCAAGAACCTGAACCTGCAAAACAGCAGCCACCAGGTTGATATCCGCTTCGCCGATCCGTCGGTGAAAACTCTGCAAGCCACCCTCTGGTACATGAACGGTCGCCACGAGGACATCAAGATCGAAAAACCGGAAACCTCCGACACCGACGGGCGTTTCGCCTTTGAGTTGCGCACGGACGAAGACTGGGCCTCGCAGAATCTGCTGGCCGTCGAAATCCAGGGCCCTGAAGCAGGTGCCGCGCCACAGAAAGTCGAAGCGAAAATCTGCAAACGCAACGTGTTCCCTGGCGCTGGGCAGCGTACCGCTCAGACCGGGCAATGAGGCAACTATGCAAACCCGAACTTTGAAAAGATTGATCGCACCGTCCCTGTTGAGCCTGGCCATGTTTGCCGGTGCCACCCAGGCCGCCGCGCCACTGCGCCCTCCACAGGGGTACTTCGCGCCGATTGAAAAAGTCAAAACCGGCGACAAGAGCGAAGGCTGTGATGCGATGCCGACGCCGTACACCGGCTCGCTGCAATTTCGCAGCAAATATGAAGGTTCCGACAAGGCCCGTTCGACCCTGAACGAGGCATCGGAAAAAGCCTTCCGTGACACCACGGCCGACATCACCAAGATTGAGCGCGGCACCAGCAAGCGCGTAATGCAGTACATGCGTGACGGTCGTCCGGAACAGCTGGAATGCACCCTGAATTGGTTGACCGCCTGGGCCAAGGCCGATGCGTTGATGTCCAAGGACTTCAACCACACCGGCAAGTCCATGCGCAAATGGGCATTGGGCAGCATGGCGTCGTCCTATATCCGCCTGAAGTTCTCCGACTCGCATCCGTTGGCGAACCATCAGCAAGAGGCGCAACTGATTGAGGCCTGGTTCAGCAAAATGGCTGATCAAGTGGTCAGCGACTGGGACAACCTGCCGCTGGAAAAAACCAACAACCACTCGTACTGGTCCGCCTGGTCGGTGATGGCAACGTCCATCGCCACCAACCGCCGCGACCTGTTCGACTGGTCGGTGAAGGAATACAAAGTCGGCGTCAATCAAGTCGACGCCCAGGGTTTCCTGCCCAACGAACTCAAGCGCCAGCAACGCGCCCTCTCCTATCACAACTACGCCCTGCCACCGCTGTCGATGATCGCCAGTTTTGCGTTGGTCAACGGTGTGGACTTGCGTCAGGAAAACAACGGCGCATTGAAGCGCCTGGGTGATCGAGTGCTCGCGGGTGTCGAAGACCCGGAAGAATTCGAGAAGAAGAACGGTAAAGAGCAGGACATGACCGACCTCAAGGTCGACTCGAAATTTTCCTGGCTCGAACCGTTCTGCACGCTCTACACCTGCTCGCCGGATGTGCTTGAGAAAAAGCGCGAAATGCAGCCGTTCAAGACCTTCCGCCTCGGTGGGGATTTGACCAAGGTCTACGACCCGGCGAACGAGAAGGGCAAAAAAGGCTCCTGAAGGCACATATAAAACCTGTGGGAGCGAGCTTGCTCGCGATGACTGAGTGTCAGTCGACATCGATGTGAATGTCAGACCGCTATCGCGAGCAAGCTCGCTCCCACAGGGGTCAGTGTCGAGTTTGAGTTTTGTGTGTTACGCCCTCCGGTTTTCGGTGGGGGGTTTGGGGGGGCTGCGGCCCTTGACTGTTGGTTAAACATGGAGAGACCGGGATGGTATTTTCATCCAACGTGTTCCTGTTTTTGTTCTTGCCGATCTTTCTCGGCATGTACTACTTAAGCGGAATACGCTATCGCAACCTGCTGCTGCTGATCGCCAGCTACGTGTTCTATGCCTGGTGGCGTGTGGACTTCCTTGCGCTGTTCGCAGCCGTCACGTTGTGGAACTACTGGATCGGCCTCAAAGTCGGTGCCGCCGGCGTTCGGACCAAACCGGCACAACGCTGGTTGCTCCTGGGCGTGGGCGTCGACCTGTGCATTCTCGGCTACTTCAAGTACGCCAACTTCGGCGTCGACAGCATCAACGCGATGATGACCTCCGTCGGTCTGTCGCCGTTCATCCTGACCCACGTGCTGTTGCCGATCGGGATCTCGTTCTACATCTTCGAGTCCATCAGCTACATCATCGACGTCTACCGTGGTGATACCCCGGCGACCCGCAACCTGATCGACTTTGCCGCTTTCGTGGCGATCTTCCCGCACCTGATCGCCGGTCCGGTGTTGCGCTTCCGCGATCTCGCCGACCAGTTCAACAACCGCACCCACACCCTCGACAAGTTCTCCGAAGGTGCGACGCGATTCATGCAGGGCTTCATCAAGAAGGTCTTCATCGCCGACACCCTGGCGGTCGTGGCCGACCATTGCTTCGCCTTGCAGAACCCGACCACGGGCGATGCCTGGCTCGGCGCGCTGGCCTACACCGCGCAGCTGTATTTCGACTTCTCCGGTTACAGCGACATGGCAATCGGTCTGGGCTTGATGATGGGTTTCCGCTTCATGGAAAACTTCAAACAGCCGTACATCAGCCAGTCGATTACAGAGTTCTGGCGTCGCTGGCACATCAGCCTGTCCACCTGGTTGCGTGACTACCTGTACATCACGCTGGGCGGTAACCGTAAAGGTACGCTGATGACCTATCGCAACCTGTTCCTGACCATGCTGCTCGGTGGTCTGTGGCACGGCGCGAACATCACGTACATCATCTGGGGCGCCTGGCACGGCATGTGGCTGGCGATCGAAAAAGCCCTCGGCCTGAATACGTCGCCGCGCAGCATCAACCCGATCCGCTGGGCGCTGACCTTCCTGCTCGTGGTCATGGGCTGGGTGATCTTCCGCTCGGAAAACCTGCACGTTGCCGGTCGTATGTACGGCGCGATGTTCAGCTTCGGCGAATGGTCGCTGTCGGAACTCAACGCGGCCAGCCTCACCGGCCTGCAAGTGGCGACTCTGGTGGTGGCTTACATGACCCTGGCGTTCTTCGGCATTCGTGACTTCTACAGCAACCTGCCGCCTGAGAAAACCAAGCCTGTTGTGAACGTCGAGGCCGATGGCCCGGCTGCCGCGACCCCTGGAATGATCAAAGCCGTACCGGGCGACAACCCGGGCAGCATCCACGAGCCTGGCTACACCGTCGGCGTTGAAGCGACTGTGCAACCGGCCTACTGGACTGCGGACTGGTCTCGTTACGTGATGCGCACGCTGGTACTGGTGCTGTTCATCGCCTCGATTTTCAAACTCTCGGCGCAAAGCTTCTCGCCGTTCCTTTACTTCCAGTTCTGAGGGATCTGACTATGACCCGCTCATTACGCATCCTCTACATCAGCCTGTTCATGGTGACGCTGTTGGTCCTGGGCCTGTGGTCCACGCGCAGTTTCTTCGGTTTCAGCACCTCTGCCGAAACGACGGTGCTCAACGGCCGCTGGACCAAAGCCGTGGAAACGCATTACGACGACGAGTTCCCGATCAAGCGCCTGGGCACCAACCTTTGGGCTGCGCTGGATTTCAAACTGTTCAACGAAGGTCGTCCGGGCGTCGTGCTCGGCCGCGATCAGTGGTTGTACAGCGATGAGGAATTCAACCCGATCGTCAACGAAGAGCTGAACCTGCAAGGCAACTACGCGCTGGTTGAAGGCGTACGCCAGGAATTGAAGGCGAAAGGCGTGAAACTGGTCATGGCGATCGTGCCGGCCAAGACTCGCCTGTACCCGGAACACCTGGGTGAAGTGAAGCCTTCAAGCATCCACGCCAACCTCTATGAGGACTTCCACGCTCGTGTGGCGGCCAACAAGGTCCTCGCTCCCGACCTGTTCGGCCCGATGCTGAAAGCCAAGCTGAACGGTCAGCAAGTGTTCCTGCGCACCGACACTCACTGGACCCCGGAAGGCGCGCAAATCGCTGCCGAGACCTTGGCGAAATCCATTTCCGCCAAATACCCGCTGAGCGGCGAGCCGCAACACTTCGTCACTGAACCTGCGGAGAAGGTGACTCACAAGGGCGACCTGCGGTTGTTCCTGCCGCTGGACCCGCTGTTCGAAAACCTGATGCCCAAGCCTGAGCCGTTGCAGAAGCGCAACACCGTCGCGGCGCAAGACCAGCCGACCGGTGATGACGCCCTGTTCGCCAACGCTGAAGTGCCGGTGGCCCTGATCGGCACCAGCTACAGCGCTAACCCCAACTGGAACTTCGTCGGTGCGCTGAAACAAGCGCTGAACAGCGACGTCGTCAATTACGCCGAAGACGGCCATGGCCCGATTCTGCCGATGCTCACCTATCTGAAAAGTGATGCTTTCAAGAACAGCCCGCCACAGGTGCTGATCTGGGAGTTTCCTGAACGTTATCTGCCTGTGAACAACGAAATCGGTGACGCCGACCCGCAGTGGGTCGCAGAGCTCAAAGAAGCCGGCGTAAACCAACAAAACGTTGCATTGAACAACCCTAAATCCGAGACGCCCGACCGGGCGCAAAACTGAAAGAGAGAGGTACTACCATGACTTTCACTACTACTCCTCGCCGTCTCGCCGCTCGCTCCTTAAAAGCAGTCGCACTCGTCGCTGGCATGAGCGTTCTGTCGATGTCCGCCTTCGCTGGCGACGCCGCGCTCTATGGCCCGACCGCACCGAAAGGTTCGAGCTTCGTACGTGTCTACAACGCCGGTAACGCTGAAGTCAGCGCCACCGTCGGCACCACCAACCTGGCCGAAGTCGCGCCGCTGTCCAGCACTGACTTCAGCTTCATGCCAGGCGGCGACTACAGCGCCAAGGTCGGTAGCCAGTCCCTGCCGGTGAAACTGGCCGGTGATCACTATTACACCCTGGTCAATAACGCCAGCGGCGCACCGCAACTGATCGAAGAGCCGCCGTTCAAGAACAAGCAGAAATCCCTGGTCCGCGTGCAGAACCTCAGCGACAAGGCCCTGACCCTGAAAACCGCTGACGGCAAGACCGAAGTGGTCCCGACCGTGGCCGCCAAGGGCCGTGGCGAACGTGAAATCAACCCGGTCAAAGTCAGCCTGGCGCTATACGATGGCGACAAGAAAGTCGGCGACGTGAAACCGGTTGCCCTGGAACGCGGTGAAGCCGCCGTGCTGTATGTCACCGGCACCGGCAGCAGCCTGGCGCCAGTCTGGGTAAAACGCCCGGTTTCGACGCGCTAATCATTTTGTCAGGACGGTGATCCCTGTAGCAGCTGGCGAAGCCTGCGTCCGACTGCGCAGCAGTCGTAATCCAAGCAATTCGGTCTTTCTGAATGACCGCATTGTCTGGATTCACGACGGCTACGCCGCCGAACGCAGCCTCGCAGGCTCGGCAGCTGCTACAGGTGAATCGACCTGGCTATGGAATAAGAACAAGAGTGAAACGACAGAACGCAGTAGCTCTGACCCATACGATTTTCAAGGAGTAACAACATGATTCCGGTGATCTTGTCAGGTGGTAGTGGCTCACGTCTTTGGCCGCTTTCGCGTAAGCAATTCCCTAAGCAGTTTCTCGCCCTGACCGGCGAACAAACATTGTTCCAGCAAACCCTGGAACGCCTGGTGTTCGAAGGCATGGACACCCCCATCGTGGTCTGCAACAAGGAACACCGTTTCATCGTCAACGAGCAACTGGCCGCCCGTAAACTGGACGTGCAGCGCATCCTGATGGAACCGTTCGGCCGCAACACCGCGCCAGCCGTGGCCTTGACCGCACTGATGCTGGTCAACGAAGGTCGCGACGAATTGATGTTGGTGCTGCCAGCCGACCACGTGCTGGAAGATCAGAAAGCCCTGCAACGCGCGCTGGCCCTGGCCACGGTCGCTGCAGAAAACGGCGAAATGGTGCTGTTCGGCGTACCGGCCACCAAACCGGAAACCGGCTACGGCTACATCAAGTCGGCCAATGATTCGCTGCTGCCCGAAGGTGTCAGCCGCGTCTCGCACTTCGTCGAAAAACCGGACGTGAAGCGCGCCACCGAGTTCGTCGAGTCCGGCGGTTACTTCTGGAACAGCGGCATGTTCCTGTTCCGTGCCAGCCGTTTCCTGGAAGAGCTGAAAAAACACGATCCGGACATCTATGACACCTGCGTGCTGACCCTGGAACGCAGCGAGCAGGATGCCGACACGGTCGACATCGACTCCGCCACCTTCGCTTGCTGCCCGGACAATTCCATCGACTACTCGGTGATGGAAAAAACCCAGCGCGCCTGCGTTGTACCGCTGACCGCGGGCTGGAGCGATGTCGGCTGCTGGGCGTCGTTGTGGGAAGTGAATGAAAAAGACGCCAACGGCAACGTCACCAAAGGCGATGTGGTCATCCAGGACAGCAAAAACTGCATGATCCACGGCAACGGCAAACTGGTGTCGGTGATCGGCCTGGAAAACATTGTGGTCGTCGAAACCAAGGACGCCATGATGATCGCCCACAAGGACAAGGTCCAAGGCGTGAAACAGATGGTCAACACCCTCAACGAGCAGGGTCGCAGCGAAACCCAGACCCACTGCGAAGTCTATCGTCCATGGGGCTCCTACGACTCGGTGGACATGGGCGGTCGCTTCCAGGTCAAGCGCATCTCGGTCAAACCGGGCGCATGCCTGTCGCTGCAGATGCACCATCACCGCGCCGAACACTGGATCGTGGTCAGCGGCACCGCTGAAGTGACCTGCGACGAAAACGTGTTCCTGCTCACTGAAAACCAGTCGACCTACATCCCGATCGCCTCGGTCCACCGCTTGCGCAATCCGGGCAAGATCTCGCTGGAAATCATCGAAGTGCAGTCGGGCAGCTACCTGGGCGAAGACGATATCGAGCGGTTTGAAGATATCTACGGTCGCTCTACCCCGATCGAACGCGGCGTGTCGGTGAAAACCATCGCGCGGTGATTGATCTGTAACACAAGAAGCCCCCGCCCGACCCGCTGCGTTTCCCTATCCGCAGCAGGTTGGGTGGGGGCTTTTTTTGCCTGGATTTTCGCTGCCTGACAGGGCCCATCGCGAGCAAGCTCGCTCCCACATTGAAATGCGATCAACTGTGGGAGCGAGCTTGCTCGCGATGAGGCCCGCAATGACGCTGAAGATCTAATGCCCCATCGCCAACCGCACCTACGCTTAGGTAGGATGACCTTCTCTTCCCCCGAGGTTGTGCGACATGTTCATCGGCGTCCTGCTGGTCATTACCTGGCTGATCCTTTTGCTGCGCTACCCGGCAAAAGCCTTGCCCGTCTCTGTGGCAGCCGCTATCGGGTTGGGTGTGGTGGCAACGTGGGTGATCTGGATGGACAACCGCGAGGTCAAGCAACTGGCGCGCCTGGAGTTGCGCATCACCTACGCGCCCGAACACTGCCCGGCGGACCGGCCGTTGCATCTGACAATGAACAACGGCAACGACGTGCCACTGACCGAGTTACGTTGGCGCGTCGCCGCGTATGCGCCGGGCGATACGGTGAATCTGGCCGACAATCAATATGCCGCCCCGCGCTATCGCGGCCCCGGCGAACTGCAGGCCGGCGCGAACTGGGAAGACTGTTTGCCGCTGCCGCCGCTGCGCCCTGGCTATCGCCCGCAAACACTGGAGTTTCGCGCAGAGCGTTTGCAGGGTAGTTTCTCCGACTAATTCTCTTCCTCTTTTTGCACAAGGACCGCGCCATGCCCGTTGCGTTGATTACCGGTTGTTCCAGCGGCATTGGCCGCGCCCTCGCTGATGTTTTCAAAAATGCCGGATACGACGTCTGGGCCAGCGCCCGCAAGACTGAAGACGTGGCGGCCCTGGCCGCTGCCGGGTTCACTGCCGTGCAACTGGACGTCAACGACGGTGCAGCACTCGAACACTTGAGCGAGCGCATAAACCAGCAACATGGCGGCCTCGACGTGCTGATCAATAACGCAGGTTACGGCGCCATGGGGCCGTTGCTCGACGGCGGTGTGCCGGCCATGCAGCGGCAATTCGAAACCAATGTGTTCGCCATCGTCGGCGTCACACGCGCCTTGTTCCCGGTGCTGCGTCGCGCCAAGGGTCTGGTGGTGAACATCGGCAGCGTGTCCGGGGTTTTGGTCACGCCATTCGCCGGCGCCTACTGCGCCTCGAAAGCGGCGGTGCATGCCTTGACCGATGCGTTGCGCATGGAACTGGCGCCGTTTGGCGTGCGGGTCATGGAAGTCCAGCCGGGCGCAATCGCCTCCAGTTTTGCCAAGAATGCCGGCCATGAGGCGGAGCAGCTGATTACCGAACAATCGCCGTGGTTTCCGCTGCGTGAAGGCATTCGCGCACGGGCCAAGGCCTCCCAGGACAACCCGACCCCGGCCAGTGAATTTGCTGCCGGATTGCTCAAGGCCGTGCAGCAGAGCAAACCACCGCGCCTGATTCGTCTGGGCAATGGCAGTCGGGCGTTGCCGTTGCTGGCGGGGTTGTTGCCCAAAGGGCTGCTGGAGGCGGGGTTGATGAAGCGGTTCGGACTGAAGGGGCAACTTCCATGACTGACTACACCGAATACTTTGACGAGGTGATCCAGGCCCACGTCGCCATCGAGCAATGGTTGGCCGAGGAACAGGACGAGCCGGCGCTTGAACAATTACTGACGCGTTTTTCGCCGCAGTTTTCCATGGTCTCGCCGTTGGGGCGGGTGCTGGATTTCGACGCGTTGAGCGAATTGTTTTTGATGGCAGGCGGGAAGAAGCTCGGGTTCAGAATTGAGCTCAGCGAGTTGCGCGGCATTACCTGGCACGATGGTGGCGCGACGGTGAGTTATCGCGAGCAGCAGACCGATGCGACGGGGTTGCACTCTGATCGACGGTCGACGGTGGTGTTTGAGAAGCAGGCCGATGGCAAGCTCATTTGGCTGCATTTGCATGAGACGTTTTGCAAGGAGTGAACTGCCGCTATTTGTCAGTGGGACCGAGTCGCCTTCATCGCGAGCAAGCTCGCTCCCACACTTGATCTGCGTCGTACACATACTTTGTGTTCATTGCAGATCTAATGTGGGAGCGAGCTTGCTCGCGATGAAGGCGACTCGGTCTAACGGTTTACTTAACAACCACCGTGCACGTAATCCCCGCCGCCAACAGCACCCCCTCCGGCACTTCATCAATGTGAATCCGCACCGGCACCCGCTGCGCCAAACGCACCCAGTTAAAGGTCGGGTTCACATCTGCAATCAGCTCGCGGCTCTGCGGGTTATCACGGTCGTAGATGCCGCGAGAAATGCTTTCCACATGCCCCTTCAACACTTCCCCACTCATCAGCTGCATGTCGGCTTTATCGCCGACCCGCACGTGGGGCAATTTGGTTTCTTCGAAGAAGCCGTAGACCCAGAACGAGTTCATGTCGACCACGGCCATTTTCGCTTCGCCGATGCGCGCGTAGTCGCCGCGATGGACGTTGAGGTTGGTGACATAACCGTCCACCGCAGCGCGAACCTCAGTGCGTTTTAGGTTCAGTTCGGCGGCTTCGAGCTGCGCCTGAGCATGCTGGTAATCGGCTAACGCCGAGTCGGCGATGTTGCTGGCGTCGTCGCGGTTTTCCCTGGAGATCACCAGGTTGTCCATGTCAGCGCGGCGGTGGGCGTTGACCTTGCGCATCTCCCACGTCGACTTGCGCGAGGCCACCAGCGCCTGTGCCTGTTTGACCGCAATGCGGTAGTGCTCGGGGTCGATCCGCATCAGCAAATCGCCCTTCTTCACCTGTTGATTGTCGCGCACCGGCACGTCCACCACTTCCCCGGTGACGTCGGCGGCGACGTTGATGATGTCGGCGCGCACCCGGCCGTCGCGGGTCCATGGCGTGTCCATGTAATGCACCCACAGGGTCCGGCCGATCCACATCGCAAGGGCCAGCACCAGCAGGGTCGCAAGCAGGCTGAAAAGCTTTTTCATCAGGGCCTTCTTCAGTGATAGAGAGTCAGTGATAGAGAGTCAACGGTAAACGGTCAGCGCCAGGGCGCCGAACAGACAGGTAAACAGACTCAGGCGCAGCAGCGCCGGGTGCCAGAAGAAGCGGTACAGATCGAATCCGGACAGGAACCGATCAAGTGCCCAGGCCAGCGCCGCCGCGACGAAAAACATCAGGGTCATGGTCGGCATGTACACGCCGTGGAAGGCGATTTCACGAGGCATGTTCAAGTCCTTGGGGCTTGGCGGTAGTGTTGGCATTTATGTAGCCGGCGAGCGGTGATTGCGGGTCCAGCAACGAAGTGCGGATGAAGTGCAAATAGCTCTTCACCCGACGCAAGGCCGAGGTGTCGAAGTGCGGCGCGAAAGGTTCATCGGTGGCTTGCACGCGGCTGATCGCGTGATCGACGGCGATCAATCCACGCTCCAGATTGCTCTGGCTCGGTTGCAGAAACAGCCGCACCAGCGAGCGTCCCATCACCCGGATCGCCTGACGCCACGGTTGGGATTCGGCATAGGCCGGATGCACCGGCAGGATCGCCTGTTCCTTGCGTAACTCGATGATCGCGTGGCCGACTTCCAGCACCACGAACATCCAGCGCAGCAAGTCCCGTTGCACCTGCGGCTGCCCTGCCGCGAGACCGTAGGCCTGATGCAGCAAGTCCCGCGTACTGCTTTCGAAACTCGACGCCAAACCCTTGAGTTTGCCGCTGATGGCGTACACCACCTGGCCACGCAAATCCTGCTCCAGTCGACGCCACAACCAGCGGCTGTTGGGCGGCAGAATGATCGCCCCGGCCGCCGCGCAGACCAGCATGCCGAGCACCATGGCGATGTAATCGTTGATGAACGCGTAAGGGTTGTAAACGGTGAGGTTGTCCGGCACCGAACCGGTGCTGAAGAAGATCAGCAAGCCGAGACCGACACCGGCGTATTGCGGCCGCGAAGTGAGGAACGAACCGAGCACGATCACCGGCGCGAGCATCACGCAGAGCAACGCAAAGCCGTCGATCCACGGGAAGATGAAGAACATCTCGACGAAGCCGATCAGGGCCCCGAGGAGCGTCCCGCAAGCCATCTGAAACGCCATGCGTTTTGGATTCGGTGTCGCCGCTGAAAGGCCCACGGTCGCGGCGGCGATCAGCGTCATCGTCGCCCCGCTCGGCCACGCGGTGGCGACCCAATAGCTGCCCAGAACTACCAGAATGAACGCCGCGCGAATCCCCGAGGCGGCCGATGCCATCCAGTTGGTTTGCGGGGTGAACGGCTCATCCCATTGCTCGCGCGCATGGCTGTGATCGGCCAGCGACGCATGGGTCTGTGCATAACTGTGCAAGTCGTCGACGAAGCGATAGAGCAGTTCATACGCGGTATGAAAATCCAGCTGCTCGGCGTCGCTCGGATCGCTCTCCTGAAAAGTCGCCCGCAAGCTGCGAACGCGCGCCGGCAAATCTTCTTTATAGGCGGTCAACGCGATCACCAGACGCCCTGCATCAGCGTTGGTCAGGGCGCGGCCGCTGAAGCCGTCGAGCAGTTCCGCGAGGTCCTGCAAACCCGGTTTGATCGCCGCAACCACGTGATCGGTGCCGCTGCTGCGCAAGCGTTCGAGCAACTGGTGCAAGGCGTTGAAACGGGTGGTGATGCCCATGAATTCGCTGTTCAGTCGACTGAGCCGACCGTTGCGCCGACGCATGTGCGGGTCTTCGAAAACGGTGACGCTGCGCAGCCCTTCCAATCCGACAGCCTCGGCGATGAAGCGCACGTTGCTCGCCTCGAAAGCCTCCCGTTTACTGCGACCACGCAAGCCATCGGTGACGAATAGCGCGAACACGCCGAAGCGCTGATACAAGGCGTTGCGCATGGCGGCGCTGGCGGATTGCGGCAGGATCGCGGCGCTGACCAGCGTGGAGCAAATAATTCCCAGGGAGATTTCCAGCACCCGCCACACGGCAGCCATGAACGCGCCGTCCGGGTGCGCCAGTGCGGGCAAACCAACCATCGCGGCGGTGTACCCGGCGAGCACGAAACCATAGGCGCGGAAGTTGCGATAGCGCGCCGCGCCCGCCGAACAGATGCCCACCCAGATCGCCAGCGAACCGAGGAACAACTCGGTGTTCTGCGCAAACAAGGCAATCAACGCGACCATCACCGCCGAGCCGGCCAATGTCCCAAGAAAACGATAGAAACTCTTGGCCAGCACGTGGCCGCTTTGCGGTTGCATGACGATGAACACGGTGATCATCGCCGTGCGCGGTTGCGGCAACTCCAGGCGCATGGCCAGCCACAGCGTCAGGAACGCCGCGAACAGCACCTTGAAAATGTAGACCCAGGTCACGCCATCGCTGCGCGCCCAGTCGAAGAAACCCCGGCGCCATTCAAGGGAATACAGCCAGCGCAAAGGTGCGGGCAAGGGAGTCATGAAATCCTGCTCATTGATATTCAGTCAGGCTGGGAACCTGTGGGAGCGAGCTTGCTCGCGATAGCGGAGTGTCAGGCGACACAAGCATTGACTGACACGCCCTCATCGCGAGCAAGCTCGCTCCCACAGGGTCCGTGCTCACTTCGAGATGCTCTTAAGAAGAGTCGGGGTTTTCGGTACAGCGGTCTGACTGTCTTTCGGCACATCGTCGCCCGCGCCCAGTCCGCCGCCGAGCGCCGTCACCAGTTCAGCGTGAGCACTGAGGCGTGCGGCCTGAACCTGCTGCTGAACCTGCTGCTGTTTGAACAACAAGGTCTGGGCATTGAGCACATTGAGGTAATCGGTGAGGCCGCGCTGGTAGGCGATCATCGCGATGTCGTAAGTCTTCTGGGCCGTGGCCACCGACTCGGCAGCGAAGGCCTGCTGCTTGTCCATGGATTCGCGGCGGATCAACTGGTCGGAGATGTTTTTCAGCGCGTTGACCAGCGTCTGGTTGTACTTGGCCACGGCGATGTCGTAACCGGCCGAGGCTTCGCCCAGCTCCGAGCGCAAACGGCCGCCGTCGAAGATCGGCAACGAGATGGCCGGGCCGACGCTGTAGTTGAGCTTCTTGCCGGTCAAAAACTCCAGCGCCCCACCGCCGGTGGCCATGTAGCCGAGGCTGCCGACCAGGTCGACGTTGGGGTAGAACCCGGCGTGCGCGACATCAATACCCCGTGCCTGGGCCGCCACTTGCCAACGACTGGCGACTACGTCCGGGCGTTGACCGAGCAGCTGCGCGGGCAACGACGACGGCAGTTTCAGCGCTGCGCCTAACGACAACGTTGGCCGCTGCAACTGCGCGCCCTCCCCCGGACCAAAACCTGCCAAGGCTGCGAGTTGATTGCGACTCAGGGCGATTTCTTCGTCCAGTGCATCGATCTGGCGGTGAGTTTCCGGCAGCGGCGTTTCAGCCTGACTGACTTCGAAATGGGTGCCGATGCCACCGTTCAGGCGCTTCTGCGCGAGGTCGAGAATTTGCTGCTGCTGTTTCAAGGTCGCCTCGACGATGTCCCGTTGCGCGTAATGCAACGACAGCTCGATGTAGGCGCGCACGATGTTGTTCTGCAATTCGAGCTGAGCCAGACGCGCTTCGGCGGCGCTCATGTGCGCCATGTCCACGGCGCGCTCGGTGGCGTTGCTTTCGCGCCCCCAAAGGTCAAGGGCGTAGCTGAAGCCCAGCGCGGCGTTGTTGTCCCAGGTGGTGGTGTTGGCCAACTCGCCCGGCCCGTAGAACTGATCGGTGGGCCAGTTGTGGCGTTTGAGAGTGGATTCGCCATTGATCTGCAGCGACTCGGCGGACTCGGCGATCCCGGCCATGGATTTGGCCTGACGCACTCGCGCCGCCGCCATGGCCATGGTCGGGCTGCCTTGCAGGGCGAGGTCGATCCAGCGGTTCAATTGCGGGTCGCCATAGGCCTGCCACCATTGCGCGGTGGGCCAGTGAGCGTCCTGTACAGCGTTGTGGATGGCTTCGTCGGTGGTCAATGAATTGGCCTCCAACGCCTTGCCCTGTGGGGCAATACCTCCGGTACCGATGCAGCCGCTGATTGCCAGGGTTAAAGCCAAAACACTGAGCGTCTGAAGCGCTCTGTTGATGCGACGCGGCACTGCTGCGATTTCCTGAGGTGAGATAGATCCCCTGTAGGAGCTGTCGAGTGAAACGAGGCTGCGATCTTTTGATGTTGCCTTTAAAAGCGAAGATCAAAAGATCGCAGCCTCGTTTCACTCGGCAGCTCCTACAGAGGTGGGCGCAATTCTAGGGGTCGGCTTTGTTGGCGATAAGCTGGGAATCCTGTGAATCTTTGTTACCGTTAACGCGGTAATCAGTTAGTCCATCTTTAGTCGCCTGTAGAAAGTCAGCAACTTCGTGTCACAATTTGCCATTCGCCTAGAGAGCACCCCATGGACACTTTGCAAAACATGCGCGCCTTCAGTTACGTGGCCGAGGCCGGCAGCTTCACCGCCGCCGCCGTGCAACTCGACACCACCACGGCCAACGTTTCGCGCGCGGTCTCCAACCTGGAAGCCCACCTGCAAACCCGCCTGCTCAACCGCACCACCCGACGCATCGCCCTGACCGAGGCCGGCAAGCGCTATCTATTGCGCTGCGAGCAGATCCTGGCCTACGTCGAAGAAGCCGAAGCCGAAGCCAGCGACGCCCACGCCCGCCCGGCCGGGCAGCTCAAGGTGCACACCATGACCGGCATCGGTCAGCACTTCGTGATCGACGCCATCGCCCGCTACCGCAAGACCCACCCCGACGTCACCTTCGACCTGACCATGGCCAACCGCGTGCCGGACCTGCTGGATGAGGGCTATGACGTGTCCATCGTGCTCGCCAGCGAGTTGCCGGACTCGGGCTTCGTCTCCCAGCGTTTGGGCATCACCTACAGCATCGTTTGCGCCTCGCCCGCGTATGTGAAAGCCAACGGCTGCGCGCACAAGCCCAGCGATTTGCTGAACCACGCGTGCCTGCGTTTGGTGAGCCCGGTGATTCCGCTGGAAAAGTGGACCTTCGACGGTCCTGAAGGCCAGGAAATGGTCACCATTAATAGCTCGCCGTTTTTGGTGAACTCCGCTGACGCGATGAAGACGGCAATCATCAGCGGCATGGGGGTTGGCGTGTTGCCGGTGTATGCGGCGATTGAAGGGTTGCGTAATGGGAGTCTGGTGCGGGTGATGCCCAAGTACCGCTCGCAGGAATTGAATCTGTATGCGATCTATCCGTCGCGGCAGTATCTGGATGCGAAGATCAAGACGTGGGTCGAGTATTTGCGTGGATCGTTGCCAGAGATATTGGCGGCGCATCAGGCGGAATTGGTGGCGTATGAGTTGAGTGGGAGTATGGGTGGGGTTCGGGTGGCGAACTGATGTCGCAGAACCGCGACGCGCCGGGTCTGCGCTACACCGCTCCCACAGTTGGGCGAAGGGCACCCGGCAATCCGGGCACTCGCACAATAACGAGGAAGAATGTTAGCGTGCTTGGCATTCACCTGCGCCCGAGAGCCCTCCTCCCATGAAAAAGACCGTCCTCGCCTTCAGCCGCGTCACCCCCGAAATGGTCGAACGCCTCAAGCAAGACTTCGACGTCATCGTGCCAAACCCGAAAAACGGCGACATCAACGCCCAATTCAACGAAGCCCTGCCCCACGCGCATGGCCTGATCGGCGTCGGTCGCAAACTCGGTCGCGCACAATTGGAAAACGCCGCCAAACTGGAAGTCGTCTCCAGCGTCTCGGTCGGCTACGACAACTACGATGTCGCCTACTTCAACGAACGCGGGATCATGCTCACCAACACCCCCGACGTCCTTACCGAAAGCACCGCCGACCTGGCCTTCGCCCTGCTCATGAGCAGCGCCCGCCGCGTGGCCGAACTGGACGCCTGGACCAAGGCCGGCCAATGGCAGGCCACCGTCGGGGCGCCATTGTTCGGTTGCGATGTGCACGGCAAGACCCTGGGCATCGTCGGCATGGGCCACATCGGTGCGGCCATCGCCCGTCGTGGGCGGCTGGGCTTCAACATGCCGATCATCTACAGCGGCAACAGCCGCAAGACCGAGCTGGAGCAAGAACTCGGCGCGCAGTTCCGCAGCCTTGATCAACTGCTGGCCGAAGCCGATTTTGTCTGCCTGGTGGTGCCGCTCAGTGAAAAAACCAGACACCTGATCAGCCATCGCGAACTGGCGTTGATGAAGCCGAGCGCGATTCTGGTGAACATTGCCCGCGGCCCGGTGGTGGACGAACCCGCCTTGATCGAAGCCCTGCAAAACAACCGGATTCGCGGTGCCGGGCTGGACGTTTACGAGAAAGAACCGCTGACCGAGTCACCCCTGTTCCAACTGAAAAACGCGGTGACATTGCCGCACATCGGCTCGGCGACTCATGAAACCCGCGAAGCCATGGCCAACCGAGCCTTGGCCAACCTGCGCAGCGCTTTGCTGGGTGAGCGACCACAAGATCTGGTGAACCCACACGTCTGGAAAGGCTAACTAAAACGGGCAGGTGTTTAACCGCCTGCCCGTGACCTACACACCTTGCAATTCAGTTAACTGCTAAAAAAAAGATACTCACTATAGACTCCCCATTACTTAGTCTAACTTACAGACCTTAGTTATGGAGAGCACCTACATTGAACCACCTTACGACCGACAAACTGATTAGATACAGCAAAGTAATACTAATGACCTATATAAGCTTCTTTGGCTTGATGGTGATGTACAGCAACTTTACCGACTACCCATCCAATTACGAATACGTCGGCCATATTCTCAGCATGGACACCACCCGAGAAAACCTGAACCTGAGTTACAGAGCAATCACTTCGCCCATGCTCCACCACCGCATTTATTGGTTCATCATCACTCTGGAAGTTATTTACACGGCTTTCTGCTTGCTGGGCACTTACCATCTTTATAGAAACATCAATGCACCTGCCGCCGATTTTCACGAAGCGAAGAAGTTTGCGATCATCGGACTATTGATCGGCTTTTTTGTCTATTACATCTGCCTGCAAGTGATCGGCACCGAATGGTTCAATATGGATGAATCCGCAACGTGGAACGCCAAGGATTGGGCCAGGCACATCGTGGACTTCATGTTTCCACTGCTGATTTACATCGTGCTCAACATCGAACGCTGAAGTTTCAGCGCTCGATTAACCAAACCTTCACGCCAGTTTGCCGTTCCCTTGCACCCTCGGCGCCCTCGGCTTACGAAACACCAGCACATTGCCCAGCATCACCAGTACCAAACCCACCAAGGCGGGCGCGGTCCATTGATAGCCTTCGGCAAACGCCGACACGTTCAGCGCCACGACGGGGAACAGTACGGTGCAATAGGCTGCGCGTTCCGGCCCCATCCGCCCGACCAACGTCAGGTAGGCAGTGAAACCGATCACCGACCCCGGAATCACCAGGTACAGCAGCGAGCCGATGTAGCGCGTGTTCCATTCCATGTCGAACGGAATGCCTTTGACCAGGCACCACGCCGACAACATCGCCGCGCCATAGGCCATGCCCCAAGCGTTGGTGGTCAGCGGTTTCAGTCCCGCCTTCTGCTGCAAACTCGACAGCATATTACCGGCCGAGAAGCACAGGGTGCCGAGCAACGCCAAGCCCAATCCGAGCAAGGTTTGCGGGCTCGCGGTGTGCCCCGCCAGCTCAGGCCAGAACAACAGGCCAAGCCCAAGCAACCCCAGCGCACCGCCCATCAGCACATTACGAGCGACTCTCTGGCCGAAGAACACGCGTGCATTGAGTGCGTTCCACAATGTGGCCGTCGAAAACACCACCGCGACCAGACCGCTGGGTATCCACTGGCTGGCAGTCAGAAAACACATGAAATTGATGCAGAACAGGCACAACCCCTGCGCCAGGCAGATCAGATGCCCGCGACGGTTCATCACTTGCAGGCGGCGACTCAGCAGCAGCATCACGAACAGCACCAACGCGGCGAGGCCGAAGCGATAGACGATCGACACCGGAATCGCCACCACGCCCAGTTGCCATTTCAAGGCAATCCAGGTGGTGCCCCAGATCAGCACGGTCAGCAAATACAACGACAGGTTCATGGCAAAGCTCCTCAATAGGGGCTCAGTGTCCTGCGCCAAGGCCTTTCGCACTTGCATAAACTTGCGCTTTTGTCGGGCCACAGGCTGGCAGCCGAACGGCTACGGAGTAGGATGCAAGGCGTCGGAGAGAAGCCATCATGCCTGCACTGGAAACCCTGCAAGTCTTTCAAGCCCTCAACCGCTCGCCCAATGCTCGCCTGGAGCACAGCGCCGAGCTCGGTGACGGCATGGCTGCAGCCTTGTGGAGCAATCATCATGACGCCCAGGATTACGAAGCGCCGAGCCATCACACCCTGTCCTGCTACATCGCCGGCGGCACCGGCACCTTTCGCCGCGACCAACCCGGCACCAAGGGCGGCCCCGACAAGTTGTGCATCCTGCCGGCCGAGCATCAATCGGGCTGGGTGATCAACGGCGACATACGCCTGGCCCACGTGTATTTCAGCCCCGAACAATTCGCCCTCGGCTGCGTTACTTTGCTGGACCGCGAACCTCGCGAGCTGCAGCTGCGCGAAGCCACCTTTCTGGACGACCCGGCGCAAGCCCGGCGCTTTCGGCAAATGCTCACACTCAACTGGGACGAGCCCGGCGAACGCGTGCTCACCAGCAGCCTGGCCCATGAAATGCTCAGCCACGTACTGCTCGGTCAGGTTGGAATGCGTGAGGGCTTGCGGCTGAAAGGCGGATTGGCAGCGCATCAGCGGCGGCAGTTGGTGGAGTTCATCGACAACCAATTGGCCGAGGCCATCAGCCTGGGGCAGTTGGCTGCGTTGTGTGCGCTATCCGAATACCACTTTGCGCGGATGTTTCGTGAAAGTTTCGGCTTGCCGCCGCATCAGTTTGTGCTGTCGCGGCGACTGAGCCGAGCGCAGGAGTTGCTGCGTTCGACGTCGCAGCCATTGGGGGAGATCGCGTTGGTGTGTGGGTTTGCCAGTGCGAGTCATTTCACCAATCGGTTTCGTCAGGCATTGGGTGGAACGCCTGGCGAATATCGCCAAGCGTTTTTGCGGTAGCCCGAAGGTCGTTGGTGCCTGGGATGCCGCCATCGCGAGCAAGCTCGGCTCCCACAGGGATCGGAGTCGAACCAATTTTTTGTGAACGACACCTATCCCGGTGGGAGCCGAGCTTGCTCGCGATGAACGATGACGCGGTCTGCGATCAGAACTCCAGCGTGCTCGAAAGCGACACCTGCCGCGAATCCCCCATCGACACAAAGAACCGGCTCGCCGCCGAGGTGTAGTAGGTGCGGTCAAACAGGTTCTTCACGTTGAGCTGGATTTTGACCTTCTGCCCCTCGACTTTGGTGTCGTAAGTGGCGAATGCATCAGCCACGGTGTAGCTCGGCAAGTCGAAATCGTTCACGGCGTTACCCGCTCGCTCGCCGACATAACGCGCACCCGCGCCAACCCGCAACTGATCACCACCAACGATGGTGCCAAAGTCATAAACCGCCGACAGCGAGCCGCTATTCTTCGCTACGTTTTGCAGTTTTTTGCCTTTGTAGATCGGGTCTTCGGTGACTTCGGCATCGGTGTAGGCATAGCTGCCAATCATGCTCCAGCGATCACTCAGTTGACCGCTCAGGTCCACTTCCAGACCACGGGAACGCACTTCACCGGCGGCGCTGTAGATCGTCACGGGTCCTTCGGAGTTGGCCACCAGCACGTTGCGTTTCTTGATGTCGAACAGCGCGACGTTACCGGTGAGGCGGCCCGGCATGTCGAGCTTGGCGCCGATTTCCCAGGACTTGGCTTCTTCCGGCGCGACGCTGCCGTCAAGCACGGTGCTGCTGCCGCTCAACGGCGCGATGGTCGAGTTGGGTTTGAATGACTCGGTGTAACTGCCGTAGAACGACAGTTCATCGGTGTAGCGATACACCAGGCCGGCGCGAGGCACCCATTTCTGGCCGTTGCTGTCGGTGTTGGCCTTGAACGGCGCGCCTTTGCCAGCGTACTGGTCGTATTCCTGAAAGCGCCCGCCGGCTACCAGAATCCATTGATCGGTCAGGTGAATCGAGTCCTGCAAAAACAACGAATCGCTGCGCAGTTCATCGGTCTGCGCGCTGTCCGCAGGGCTGACGGTGGTGCCGGCGACTTCGCGGCCGTAAACCGGGTTGACGTAGCTGAAAGTGCTCAGG
This sequence comes from Pseudomonas sp. NPDC098740, assembly GCF_044760065.1. NCBI lineage: Bacteria > Pseudomonadati > Pseudomonadota > Gammaproteobacteria > Pseudomonadales > Pseudomonadaceae > Pseudomonas > Pseudomonas sp. NPDC098740. The sequence goes on from NZ_JBIWAM010000005.1 coordinate 235,117, forward strand.
CTTTTCTGGCGGATCAGGTCTTCGCGGTAGATCTTGCGGTATTCATCATCGACGCCGAACACCAGGTCATGTTTCATCCCCGCGAGCTGGACATTGCCTTCAAGGCTGGCGGTGGTGAAGCGGTCGGTGCTGATGGCGTTCTGAGTGCCGTCCATGCTGCGGGTCAGGGTGCCTTTCTTGGTGTCGATGGCGGTGATGCGCACCTGGCTGGCATCGTAGGTTTCGCGGTTCCAGCTGTAGCCGAAGTGGGCTTTCCAATTGTCGTTGAGCTCGTGATCAGCCTCGAAGTGATAGAGGTCCGAGCGGCCTTCCATGTTGTTGAAGGGCTCGTCGAGGCGACGCTCGCGGGAGATGTCCAGCGGATGGTTGTCACGCGGGTCGATGATCGTGCCGCGGTCGAACGGGGTCAGAAACTCGCGGTGTTCGTAGGAGAACAGCAGCTTGGTGCTTTCGCCGAACCAGGCCAGTGACGGTGCTACCAATGTCTCGCGGTGAGTACCGAAGTTGCGCCAGTAATCTTCGTCTTCGTGGTCCAGGACCATGCGATAGGCCAACCCGGAAACACCCAACGCGCCGGTGCTGTCGAGGCCGCCACCGCTGCCGTTTTTGCCGTCGCCATAGGTCGAGCCACGCAGGGTCAACGCGTTGTACTGCTCAAGCTCGGGCTTTTTGCTGACCATGTTGACCACACCGCCCGGGTCTTGAATGCCGTAAAGAAGCGAGGCCGGGCCCTTGAGCACTTCGACCCGGTCCACGGTCGCATTCATGCCACGGCCCTGCATGATTGGCATGCCGTCGCGCATGATCGAGCCGTTGCGGTTGTCGCCGAAGCCGCGAGTCATCACCGAGTCCTGAGTGCTCGCCAGTGTGTTGCCTTGAGTAATGCCGCTGACGTTGGCCAGCGCGTCATCCAGATTGCGCGGCGCTTGATCACGAATGACCTGAGCCGGAACCACGTTGACGGTCTGGGGAATTTCCTGGAGCAAGGCCGATGAGCGCATCACCGAACTGGTGGGCGGCGGCTGATAGCTCATGGATTGATCGGCCACCGAGGTGATGGTGGTCGCGCCCAGGTTCAAGGCACCCTCGGTAGGCAACGGCTCCAGCACCAACGTGTGGCCGTCGGTGCGACGGAAGGTGAACCCCGAACCGCTGAGCAAACGCTGCATCGCCTGCTCGGCACTCAACTGACCATTGATCGCCGGGGCGGTTAGACCGTACGGCGCCTCATCGGTGTAGATGACGCTGATACCGGTGATCCGGCTGAAGTCGCTCAAGGCCTGGGGCAGCGGTTTGGCAGCCATTGCGAAGCTGAACTGCGCACTCTGTCGGGCACCGCCGGCCTCAGCCGCCACCGCCACACTCAACGGCAGCAATGCCAATGCCGAAAAGCTCAAGGCACACGTACCCAACCATTGTTTGACCGAACCCGATGTTGCCCTGGACTTCATTGCTCATGACCTGTGTAGAACCTACGGGATGCGAATGACTCGCAGTTTCAGTCACTACACGGATGGCGTCGGGGTTTACCTCACCAGAAAGTTGAAAATATTTTTATCGGGAGTGATGCGGTGTTTGATTTGACGCTATCGCGAGCAAGCTCGCTCCCACAGGGGAATGCATTTCAAATGTGGGAGCGAGCTTGCTCGCGAAGAGGCCAGCAGCTTCAGCGCAAAATAATCAGATGCCCCAGAACCTTGTGCTGCTCAAACCCCAACACCCCTTGCAACGAACTCAACACCGCTTGCGGATCCTTGCTCGGAAAGCTGCCACTGACCCGCCGCGCCGCGAGTTCATCGTTGAGCAGCACAATCCGTCCCGGGTAATAACGCCCAAGGTCTTGCACCACGTCGGCGAGTGTCGCCTTGTAGTAATTGAGCCATCCCTGACGCCACGCCAACTGCGCTTCGCTGTCGACCGCATGGAGTTTTTCCGCCGAACCCTCGCCATAGGCCACTTGCTGGCCAGCGATGAGGATTTGATGCGCAGCGTGCTTGTCCGCCGTCACACCAACCCGCCCGGACAACACCGTGACCTGCGCGCCGTGCGGTTGCAGACGCACTTCGAACTGAGTCCCCAGCACCCGCGCCTGGCCTTTTTCAGCGTCCACCACAAACGGATCGCCGGTGTGGGTCACGCTGAAAAATCCAGCGCCGCGCCGCAGCTGAACGTGGCGCTCGCCACGCCTGAAATCCACGGCAATTGCACTGTCGGCGTCCAGGGTGACTTGTGACTGATCCGCCAACGTGACGGTGCGAATTTCCCCCGGCGCCGACACATAGTCCGCGCCCAGATCATCGACCCAGCGCGACGGTTGCCAGCCAGCACCGACACCGATCATCAGCACCAGACACGCGGCCATCGCCAACGCACCGGACCAACGCCGAACGCTGGTACGGCGCGAGCGATTCATGGCGTTGAGGTAACCCTGCAAGGCAAACGCGTCTTCATCGGCCAACGTTCGGGCCGGTGTTTCGGTCAACTCCCACACCACTTGCGCCTGGGCGTAAGCCTCGGCATGGGCGGGGTCGGCCTGTAGCCAATGGCTGAAGGTGGCCTGATCGCCGCTGCTGGGCTGATCATGCAACAGACTCAGCCAGGCGAAGGCCGCCTGTTCCTGAGCAGGCGTCGGGGTGACGCGTTCGGTGTTGTTCACAGTGCTTTCCCTGGCGTGCGCGGTTCGGGTTCCCGCAGGCTGGCCTTGCAAGCCTCGAGGGCGCGCATCATATGTTTTTCCACGGCGCTTTGGGACAAACCCATGGCCTTCGCGATCTCGGCGTATTTGCGCCCGTGAATACGGTTGAGCAAAAAAATCTGCCGCGTGCGCTCAGGCAGCGCACGCAACGCCGCTTCGACGTGACGCAAGTCGTTGCCCGCCTCCAACGCCGCTTGCGGTTCGCTGCCGTGACTGTCGGGTTGATCCGGCATCCAGCCCTCGTTGACCCGCACCCGCGTGCCTTCGCTGCGCAAATGGTCGATGGCGATGTTGCCGGCGCAGCGCAACAGGTAAGTGCTGAGCTCTTCGACCTGCACCAGCGGTCGACGCCAGAAGCGCAGGAACAAGTCCTGCACCAGATCCGCGGCCGTCGCCCGACACCCGACTCGGCGGCTCACCAGCGCTTCCATTTGCGAACGCTGGGAAAGGAACACCTGCAGGAAATGCGCACGCGCACCGCGATGTTCGTCGTCATGGGATTCCGGGGGGCTGGTGATCATCAGGTCAGCACTGCACAAACACGGCGACGGGGCTGGCGAGCACGCTCAACCCGGCCAACGCCAAGGCCAGGCGCGGGCGATACGGCATCAACAACACCAGCAGCAAAGCACTGAGCATCAACACCGCAAACCACTCCACCAATCCAAGCCCCCACCCCGTCGACGACACCGCAGCCCACAGCGATAACGCCAGCAACAGCCAGCCACTGAGTTTCATTCCTTGACGGCGACGAGCCGAGGGCTTGCGCCCCAGCAGTTCGGCGTGATGCCGATCCATGGATAAACAGAGCGCGGTGAAACCGCCGTAGCACAGCAACAAGGCCAAGAACATTCAGTGCGCCTCTTGCTCAAGCAATATCGATTTCGCCCGTGGTCGGGTGACGATTCCAGCCTGCCCCGCGCGCTGCATTTTCCACGCAGCCCACGCGAAAAACAGACCACTGACCAGGCACGTCAGATCGAAACCGGCCATGGCCCAATCACCCTGCATCAGGGTGACGCCCAAGTGATAAGGCGTGGTCAGCGCGTTCAGCAGCGGTACCGCACAGAACAGCAACGCCGCCAGCGCCAACTGTTCGACCCACGCTGCGCGACCACGGCGGACCATGGCGTGCAACACACTCAAACCCCAGACAATGAAGAAGCTGTTCACTTCCCAATCCGCCCGCCCGGCCATCCCGACCGGCAACAATCGATTGGCCCAGAAGAACGCCGACACCGCGACCATCAACCCCGACATGCTGGCGATGTTCAGGACTTCCACCAGTCGCAATTCAAACGGCATCACACCGCTCTTCACATGTTTGAGCTGACGCTTGCCGAGCCAGATCACCAGCCCGGTACCGATCATCGCAGTGCCCGCCAAACCACACATGAAGTACAGCCAGCGCAATACCGGACCGGCGAAATGGCCCATGTGCAAGCCATAGAAACTGCCGGCAATCGCCATGGGCAGTGCTTGCTTCGGCGTCGTGCTGAGTAGCTGCCCGGTCACGCCGTTGAATGTCAACGCGCTGCCAAAGTCGTGGACCACTCGGTCGGCGCCGTCACGCGCAAGAATGACCGAGGCATTCGCATCGCCCGGATTGTTCACCGTCAGCCACCCGGTTCGCCCGCCCGACCACTGCTCGCGGGCCCGTTCCAGCAGCGGAGCCAACGGTGCCAACTGGCCCGGTTTGCCTGCCATGTCGGGCGTATTGGACGCCGGAAATACCTCATCGTAAAACGCCTCGACATCACCTTTGTACGAGGCAAGGATGCTCGCCGGCATCACCATCGACATGAAAATCACCAGGCTGCTGTAAGTGATCATCAGATGAAACGGCAACACCAGAACGCCCACCGCGTTGTGCCCGTCCAGCCATGAGCGCTGGCCCTTGCGCGGGCGGAAGGTGAAGAAGTCCTTGAAGATTTTCTTGTGGGTGATGATCCCGCTGATCAGCGCGACGAACATCACCATCGCTGCGATGGTCGACAGCCAGCGACCCCACGGATAGGGCATTTGCAACTGAAAGTGGAAGCGGTAAAAGAACTCGCCACCGCGTGTTTCCCGGCCCTGCACTTCTGTGCCGGTTTGCGGATCGAGGCGTTTTTCGGTGAATTGACCGCGCGTGCCGGGCTTGGCCGGTGCTTGCTGCCACCTCACCGACAGTCCGGGTTCGCGAGCATCCGGTAAATCGATGAGCCATCGCGAGGCACCCGCGGCGTGCTGCTCAAGGTAGTGCTGGGCCAGGGTCAGACTGGCTTCGGAGGACAGCGAACGGGCGGGAATTTCCGGCTGCATCCAGTGGCTGATCTCATCCTTGAAATAGGCGAGCGTGCCGGTCAGGAAAATCGCGAACAGCAGCCAGCCGAAGATCAACCCGGCCCAGGTATGCAGCCAGGCCATGGCCTGTCGAAAGCCCTCTTTCATGAGTGGCCCATCCAGTACGCCAGCCCCGACACCGCCGACAAAACCACGCTCGGCACGATCAATCCGAACCAGGCGTGCCACGCACTGCGACAGGCAAAGCACCAGAGTACGGCGACCAGATACACCAGAAACGAGGTCATCATCCCGGTGACCACCGCTTCGCCGCGAGCCATGGGCAGCCACATCGTCAGGCTGACACTGGCCAATGCCGCGACGAGGTAACCCCCCAGCACAGCGGCCAGCACTCGGGAAGTGACGGCCAGTCGGTAGGAAACGGGGAGCGCGGTGATTTTGCCTTTCATGTTTCGACCTTGAAACGGGTGAAGCCTCGTGAACGTCACGGGGCCAACAAGGCCGCAATATTAATGATAAATATTCTCATATGCAAAAGAGTCCGATGAGATCGTCGATACAGTCGATTGCCGGATACGGGTACCCACCACTACAATGCGAACAATTCTTGTTCTCTAACGTATCCGAATGCGCTCGGAGTGGTCCCGTTGCAGCCAGCCAATACCGTCGAAGTCCTCTATCACGCCCATCACAACTGGCTCACCGGTTGGTTGCGGCGCAAGCTCGGCTGCCCGGACAGCGCTGCGGATTTGGCCCAGGACACCTTCATGCGGGTGCTGACTGCACGGGAAACACCGCAGATCATCGAGCCGCGAGCCTTCCTGACGACGATCGCCAAGCGCGTGCTGTTCAATCATTACCGCCGTCAGGATCTGGAACGTGCCTACCTCGATGCGTTGGCGCAGATGCCGGAAGTCGTGGCGCCGTCAGAGGAAGAACGGGCAATCATCCTGCAAACCCTGATGGAGTTGGACCAGTTGCTCGATGGCCTGCCGCGCCTGGTCAAACGCGCGTTTCTGCTGGCGCAGGTCGATGGCCTGACTTATCCACAGATCGCCGGCGAGTTGGGGATTTCCATCGCCACGGTCAAACGTCACCTGAACAAAGCAGCCATGCGCTGCTACTTCGCCCTATGAACAATTCAATAAACTCTCCACCGGACTTTTCATCCCAAGTCGCCGAACAGGCGGTGCATTGGTTGATGGAAATGCAGCAAGGGTCGTTGACCCCACGCCAGCAACTCGCCTGGCAGCGATGGCACGATGCGCACAGTGAGCATCAACGGGCCTGGGACCATATCCAGCGGATCAATCAGCGCTTGCGCGGTTTGTCTTCGCCATTGGCCCACGCCGCCCTCAACGCGCCGAAATCCGGCAGTCGTCGTCAGGCGCTGAAGCTGCTGCTGATTCTCGGTGCCGGTTGCGCAGTCACGTGGGGGATGCGCGAGCACACTCCGCTGACTCCGTTGCTGGCCGACTACCGCAGCCCGGTCGGCCAGCGACGCAAGGTACCGCTCGGTGATGGCAATCAGTTACAGCTCAATACCGCCAGCTCCGTGGATATGCGCGTTGAAGGTCAACAACGGCTGATCCGTTTGCTCGAAGGCGAGATGTTGCTCACTGCCGCCCAAGCGTTTCAGGTTCGTACCGCCCAAGGCTTGTTGAAGACTGAAGGCGCGCGTATGAACGTGCGGCAGTTTGCCGATCACACCCAGGTTGCGGTGTTCGAAGGCAGCGTTGAGTTGACGCCCGACGGTCGTTCACCGCTGATACTGCAAAGCGCCCGACAGTTGAGCTTTGGTGCAAAAGGCATCGGAAATGCTCTGCCCCTGGACGCCAACAGTGGTGCCTGGGTCGACGGCATGCTGGTGGCCGCGCACATGCGCCTCGACGATTTCCTCGACGAGCTCGGTCGCTATCGTCGCGGGCAACTCCATTGCGATGCGAAGGTCGCGGATTTGCTGATCTCCGGGACGTATCCACTGGATGACAGCGAACGGATTCTTGATCTGCTGGAAATCAGCATGCCGGTGAAAGTGAAGCGGTTTACCCGGTATTGGGTGACGGTTGAGGCGAAGGTTTAAACGCCAGATCTTTTGATCTTAAAAAAATAAATGAGCCGTTTTTCAGATCTGGCGTGACAGAGAAGGAAAGCCACCTTGATTCCACCTTCTCAGGATCGTCGTCCATGCAACCCACCCGCCTCACCCCGCTGGCCCGCACCTTGCGCCAACTTTTGCTGGGCGCCAGCCTGAGTTTCGGCGCTGTAGCGCTGGCACACGCCGCTGACGCCAAGCCGTATCACATCGCACCGTCCTCGCTGGAAAACGCCCTCAACCAGTTCGGCCGTGAAGCCGGTGTGCTGATTTCCTTTGGCTCTCAAGTTACCAGCGGCGTACAGAGTCGCGGTCTGGAAGGCAACTACACCCCCGAGCAAGGTTTGAAAGCCTTGCTCGAAGGCACCGGCCTGCAAGCCCGCGCCGAAGGTGACAATGCCTTCAGCCTGCAACCGGTGGGCGATACCGCGTTGGAACTGGACACCTCCAAAGTCGTCGGTGACTGGCTCGGCGATGCGGCGCCAATCAACGTCTTCGAGCATCCCGGCGCGCGTGACGTGATCCGCCGCGAAGAGTTCGAACGCCAGGGCGCGACTCAGGCCAAGGACGTGCTCAACCGCATCCCCGGCGTGAATGCGCCGGACAACAACGGCACCGGCAGCCATGACATGGCGCTGAACTTCGGCATTCGCGGGCTCAATCCGCGACTGGCCTCGCGCTCGACGGTATTGATGGATGGTATTCCGGTGCCTTTCGCACCTTATGGTCAGCCGCAGTTGTCGTTTGCACCGATCAGCATGGGCAACATGGACGCGGTCGACGTGGTACGTGGTGGCGGTGCCGTACGTTACGGGCCGCAGAACGTCGGCGGCGTGGTCAACTTCGTGACCCGGGCGATTCCCGATGAGCCGACGGTCAAGGGTGGTTTTCAGACCGAAACCAGCCCTTCCTCCAGCCACGACGGGTTCAAGACCACCGGCAACCTGCTGGCCGGCGGCACTGCCGACAACGGTCTGGGCGGTGCGTTGTTGTATTCCGGCACGCGCGGTGGCGACTGGCGAGAACACAGCGATACCGAAATCGACGACCTGATCCTCAAGGGTAAATACCAGCTCGACGACGCCAACAGCTTCAACGCGATGGCCCAGTATTACGAAGGCAAGGCCGACATGCCCGGCGGCCTGAACGTCGCCGATTACGACGCTGACCCTTACCAGTCGACGCGTCCGAAAGACCAGTTCTGGGGCCGTCGGACGATGTTCAACGTTGGCTATCGCTATCAGGAAGGTCGCCGGGAGTTCACCGCCAACACTTTCTTCACCAAGACGTTGCGCAGCGGCTATCTGGATCAGGGCACCTTCCTGTCGCTGTCGCCGCGCGAGTATTGGGTGCGCGGTCTGGAAACCCGTTTCGCCCAGGGCTTCGATGTCGGCCCGACCAGCCATGAAGTCGGTGTCGGCTATCGCTACATCAACGAAGCCGGCCACGAATTGCGCTATCGCACGCCGATCGCCAGCAACGAATACCCGACCACCGACAGCCGCAACGACCGCGACACCCGTGGCGGCACCGAGGCCAATGCGTTCTTCGTCGACGACCGGATCGACATCGGCAAGTGGACCTTCACCCCGGGCATCCGCTACGAGATGATCGAATCGCAACAAACCAACACCCTGACGAACGTGAAGTACAAGGGCGACTACAACACGGCGCTGCCGGCGTTGAACGTGCTCTATCACGTGACCGACACCTGGAACCTCTACGCCAATACCGAAGGCTCGTTCGGTAGCGTGCAATACAGCCAGATGCCTAATCGAGTGACCAGTGGCGAAGTCAAACCGGAGAAGGCGCGTACCTGGGAACTGGGCACCCGTTATGACAACGGTGCGCTACGGGCAGAGATCGGCGCGTTCCTGATCAACTTCGACAACCAGTACGAAAGCAACCAGACCAACGACTCGGTGATCGCCCGTGGCGAAACTCGCCATCAAGGTATCGAAACCAGCGTCAACTATGCCCTCGATGATTTGAGCCCTTCATTGGCCGGTTTCGATGTTTATGCCACTTACGCCTATGTGGACGCGACCATCCGTGAAGACGGGCCGAACAAGGGCAATCGTGTGCCCTTCTCCTCGAAACACAAAGGCACGATTGGCGTGGCTTATACCGAAGGCGCGTGGAAACTGAACCTGGACAGCAGCTATCAGAGCGATCAATTTGCCGACAACGCCAATACCTCGGCTGAAAGCGCTGATGGCAGCACCGGCAAGATTCCTGGGTACATGCTGTTCAGCAGCCGCGCGGCGTATGACTTCGGGCCGAAGTTGTCGGATTTGAATGTGGCGGTGGGGGTGAAGAACATCTTCAACCATCAGTACTTTACCCGCTCGTTTGATGACAACAACAAGGGTAAGTATGTGGGGGAGCCAAGGACGGTTTATGTGCAGACGTCTGTAGCGTTCTAATCCTGGCCCTGATCGTTCCTCCACTTTGCGTGGGAATGATCAGCCCAAACGAGAACGGGCCTGCATAAGCAGACCCGTTTGTCAGTGGAAAGGTAAAAAATTAATCAGGCTTCAACCGTTTTGCGCAGCCTGTTCGTTCTCGAGAAACTCGTCTTCCAGCAACGCATCGGCAGCGACTCTCTCGAACGGCACCACAGCGGCACGTGGTTTGCCCCGCAGTTTGCCGAACAGGTGCTCAAGTGCATGTTCAAGTTTTTCGGCCGCACCGTCGATCGCCAGTTCCAGGTTTGCGGCTTTATGGGTGACAGAAATCGGTTGGTGGCCTTTTGGCCGCGCTTCCAGCTGACAGCGCATGTCATGGGGACCGGGCTTGTCGCCGTTCTCGTCCCGCAGATGAACCTCGACGCGTGTCAGGTCCTCTTCATAACGTTCGAGCGTGCTCTCAATGGTAGTACGTACCCACTCCTCCAGTCGGATGCTGCTTTGAATATGGTTATCGCTGTTGACTTGGATTTGCATAGTTCATCCCTTATTTCAGCTAGCTCGCGAGAGGCACATCGGCTGGCCCTTGGGCGTCATCACCGTGACCTCTTACTTACACAATCGGTCTGCTCGCAGAACAATTCAACCCCTAAAAAAAGATAAATTTTCATACGCAAAAAAAGCCGGACAAGGAGCAAAAGCGCTGTTAAGGTCGGGAGTTGGGTCGCCTGACTCTTTTGTCACAATTGCTCACATCTGCCGCTCCGCCAGCGGATGCAGGCTTCGAAAGATCCCCGCTTCCTCCACCAGCCAGTCATGCACCGCACGCACGCCCGGATGGCTCAGCGCCCCTGGCGCATAGAGCAGCACGTAACGCTTGTGATTGGGCACCGCCAGGCCAAACGGCACGATCAACGTCCCCCGCTCCAACTCGTCATTGAGCAACGTTCGCCGCGCAATCGCCACGCCCATCCCGGCAATCGCCGCTTCGATGGTCAGGTGATTGCGATTGAAGGTGTGCCCGCGCCGCACGTCCGCACCTTCGAAACCGATGGCGTTGAGGTAGAACTCCCATTCCGCGTACTCATAACTGCCGCGCCAGGCGGTGATGTCGTGCAGCAACGGGAAATGCATCAGGTCCGCCGGGCCATGCAGCGGCGGCCGGCCGCGCAGCAGGCTTGGGGCACAGACCGGGAATATCTGTTCGTCGAGCAAGGTTGTGGATAACAAACCGGGATAGCTGCCGTCATTCAGGTCGATGGCCAAATCGAAGTCACCTTCGTGCAATGGCACGCTGCTGTCCTCGGCCACCAGCCGTAATTGAATGTCCGGAAAGCGCTGCTGCAAGCGCGGCAGACGGGGGGTCAGCCATTTGCTCAGGAACGATGGAATCGAGCGCACCCGAAGAATCCCACTGATCATTCCGGCGTCCAGTCGTCGCAATTCCGCATCGATGCTGCCGTATGCCTCGTTGACAGTGATGGCCAGTCGCTGGCCTTCAGCGCTCAATTCCACGCCGCGAGCGCGACGATGAAACAGGCGAAAGCCCAGGCGTTCTTCCAGCTGTCGGATTTGCTGACTGACCGCACCCGGCGTGATGTGCAGTTCTTCGGCGCATCGGGTGAACGACAAGTGCCGCGCGGCACAGGAAAACACGTGCAGCCAGACGTAAGTCTGGGCGTGCAATTGGCGACTCATTGTTTAGTCCTGCTAAAGGCTGTCTTAGGAAGTTTCGTTGGTCACGTAGGACCGAGATGGGCAGTATCGCCGACATTGCGCTTGTCCTACAAAAATGGCAGCGATTTCTCTTCCATTGCTTGTATAGGCTTTAGCATGGCTATCAGTGTTTTCGATCTCTTCAAAGTCGGCATCGGTCCGTCCAGTTCCCATACCGTCGGCCCGATGCGCGCCGCCGCGACCTTCGCCCAAGCCCTGATTGACCAACAATTGCTGGCCGACGTACGGCGAGTAGAAATCCGACTTTATGGCTCGCTGTCGGCGACCGGCGTCGGTCACGCCACCGACCGCGCCTGCGTCATGGGCCTGATGGGCGAATGGCCGGACAGCATTGATCCCACGTCCATCGACAGTCGAATCCAGTCTCTGCGCGAAACTGGCGAACTGTCTCTGGCAGGCAAAACCACCATCGCCTTCAACTGGCAACGCGATCTCCTACTGCTCGACGAGAGCCTGCCCTACCACCCCAACGCCATGTCCCTGACAGCCTTTGGCGAAACCGGTGAGCTGTCTGAGCAAACGTACTACTCGATTGGCGGCGGTTTCATCATCGAAGCGGCCGAAGCCGAGTCCGGCATCGCGCCCACCAGCGATGTGGTGCTGCCGTACGATTTTTCCAGCGCCGCCGAACTACTCAAGCTCTGCAACCTGCACGGTCTGCGCGTTTCCGAGTTGATGATGGCCAATGAATTGGCCTGGCGCAGCGAAGCCGAAATCCGCCAGGGCCTACTGCACATTTGGTCCGTGATGCGCGAGTGCGTCGAGCAAGGGCTGCGCCATGAAGGCATCCTGCCCGGCGGTCTGAATGTTCCCCGTCGCGCGGCGAAATTGCACCGCAGCCTGCTGGAAATTGGCAAGCCGAATGTCATCACCTCCACCCTATCGGCCATGGAGTGGGTGAACCTGTTTGCCCTCGCCGTGAACGAGGAAAACGCAGCGGGCGGGCGCATGGTCACGGCGCCGACCAACGGCGCGGCGGGGATCATTCCGGCGGTGCTGCATTACTACATGAAATTCAACCCGGACGCGTCGGACGATGACGTGGTGGCGTTCTTTTTGGGCGCTGCGGCCGTAGGAATCCTCTGCAAGAAAAACGCCTCTATCTCCGGCGCCGAAGTTGGCTGCCAGGGCGAAGTTGGCTCCGCCTGCGCCATGGCCGCCGCCGGGCTGGCGGACGTGCTCGGCGCCACGCCCGAGCAACTGGAAAACGCTGCTGAAATCGGCCTGGAACACAACCTCGGCCTCACCTGTGACCCGGTCGGCGGCCTGGTGCAAGTGCCGTGCATCGAGCGCAACGCCATCGCCGCCGTGAAGGCGATCAACGCTACGCAAATGGCCCTGCGCGGCGACGGCAAACACTTCATTTCCCTGGACCGGGTGATCCGCACCATGCGCGATACCGGCGCCGACATGCATGACAAATACAAAGAGACTTCACGGGGCGGCCTGGCTGTTAGCTGGGTGGAGTGCTGAGGAGCATTCCCTGACCGCCCGCAACACGTGAGCCCGAGCAAGAACAATAACAATAACGAGGCCAAACGATGACCGATGTACGTACACCTGCTGCCGATAATCCTGCTGTAGACCTGACACGCAATAGCGAAATAACCCACAAAGGCTGGAGTAAACACGACACCACCTGGATGCTTGGCCTTTATGGCACGGCCATCGGCGCTGGCACGCTATTTCTGCCGATCAACGCCGGCGTGGGTGGCTTCTGGCCGCTGCTGATCCTGGCAGTGCTGGCGTTTCCGATGACTTTTTTCGCCCACCGCGGCCTGACCCGCTTCGTGTTGTCCGGGCGTTCCGGGGACATCACCGAAGTGGTGGAAGAACACTTCGGCATCGGTGCCGGCAAGCTGATCACGCTGCTGTATTTCTTTGCGATCTTCCCGATTCTGCTGGTGTACAGCGTGGCGCTGACCAACACCTTGAGCAGCTTCATGGAGCATCAGTTGCACATCGCCCCGCCACCACGGGCGATTCTGTCGTTGGTGCTGATCCTCGGTCTGATGGCGATCGTCCGTTGCGGTCAGGGCGTCATCGTCAAATGCATGAGCGTGCTGGTTTACCCGTTTGTCGCGGCGTTGCTGCTGCTCGGTTTGAGCCTGATCCCGAACTGGAACGGAGCGTTCTTCGCCACCGCCAGTGAAGGCATGCCGATGCCACTGTTCTTCAAGACGTTGTGGCTGGCAATCCCGGTAATGGTGTTTTCGTTCAACCATTCGCCGATCATTTCCGCTTTCTCCGTCGATCAGAAACAACGCTATGGCGAACAAGCCGAGCGCAAAAGCAGCGGCATCCTCGCCATCGCCCACGCGATGATGGTGGTGACGGTGATGTTCTTCTGCTTCAGCTGCGTGCTGGCCCTGTCCCCGGCTGACTTGGCGGCGGCCAAGGCGCAGAACATCTCGATCCTGTCGTACCTGGCCAACCACTTCCAGACGCCGGTCATCGCATACGCTGCGCCGCTGATTGCGCTGGTGGCGATCACCAAGTCGTTCCTCGGCCATTACATCGGCGCCAGCGAAGGCTTTCAGGGCCTGATCGTGAAAAGCCTGCGCGGCCGTGGCCGGGTGATGTCTGCCAGTTGGCTGAACCGCGTGACCGCGCTGTTCATGATCCTCAGCTGCTGGGCCGTGGCGACGTTCAACCCGAGCATCCTCGGCATGATCGAAACCCTTGGCGGGCCGATCATCGCGTGCCTGTTGTTCCTGATGCCGATGTACGCCATCCGTCGAGTGCCAGCCTTGCGCCAGTACTCGGGTCAGGCCTCGAACGTGTTCGTGGTGCTGATCGGATTGATTGCACTGTCTGCGATCATCTACTCATTCATGCCCTGAAACGGGCAGGCAAAAAGAAGGCGGGCCACAGAGCCCGCCTCTTTTTTGCCGTGTCTATTGTTCGACAATTTTTCCGGCATGCCCCTTGCTTTGCCTATGTAGGAGCTGCCGAAGGCTGCGATCTTTTGATCTGTAGCGCCTTCAAGGGCGCCAAAAATCAAAAAATCGCAGCCTTCGGCAGCTCCTACGCGATACGGAAAAAAGTAATGAACATGGAATGCCGGTGGTCTGGTGTTGCGAACTAATCCCGATCACGGCGGGTCAACAACTGCACGTTCAATCAGGCGGTGACGCATCATGGACAACCCTTTTCAGCTCATTACCGATGCTTTTGCACCGGATTATCAGATCAACCTGAGCATTCAGGGTCTGGATGGCAGCATCATGCTGACCCTGTCCAACAGCGGTCACGTGGTCGCCAAACGGATGATCAGCGCCGAACAACGCAATGACCCCCAGCGCCTCAAACGCCTGGTGCAAAGCATTCAATTCGGCATCGCCATCGAACAGGGCCACAGCGCCGTGGCCATCCTCGAAGCCATGACCGACGGCGACAATTGCAATCTGCCGCCGCCACGCGTCAAGGGTCACAGCCGGCCAGCCATGCGGCTTTAAATCTCGCCCTTCTCGACTTCGGGATGCTCACCGGAACCCGCACCGATCTTGCGCTGCGGGTGTTCGATCTTCACCGAAGGGAATTGCGACGAAGCGTAACGCACCACCAGAATCGCAAACGCCAGCAGCAGAATCCCGCCGCACAGGTAGATGATGCCGATATCTGGCGGATTGTGGTGCGAGACGTTGGAGATCAGCAGCCGCGTCAGCGCAGTGATCGCCACGTAGATCAGGAAACGCACCGGCATGTGGTTGGTCTTGAAGTAAATCCCGACCATCGCCCCCAGTTCCAGGTAGATGAACAGCAGCAAGATGTCATCGATCTTGATGTGCCCTTCTTCGATCATCCCCAGAAATTCCATCACCGCCGCCCACGCGGTGACTGCACCGATGGCGAACAGCGCCAGGTAGTGGAAGGTCTCGACGAACAGGTTGCCCAGAGACTCGGCCAGTTGGTGCACGTTCTGCCGCAGGTTCTCGGCCCAGTTGATTTTCACGATGATTCTTCCTTAGCTCGGTTCGAGCGGATGATGCGGGTTTGACGTGACGGTTGTTCTGCATGCAGAAAAAAGGCCAGAGGCTGTTTGGTGAGATGGCGATGGGCTGCTACTGGACACTTTTGTGCTGGATTCGAGGGCCTCATCGCGAGCAAGCTCGGCTCCCACAGGTTTTGCGCAGACCACCTGAATTCGGTCTACATTAAAAAGCCACTACCCAAAGCGCAGGGATTCGCTTATCCTTTTCGCTGTATATAAATACAGTGGTCGAATAAGACAACTTAATGTGAAGGCATGTGAGGTGGTGAATGGCCGTCGAAGTGGTATACCGCAGCAGCCGAGATCTGGAGCGCTTGTTCATGGATAAAGCCGAAGCTGACCGTCATGACAAAATGCTCGAACTGGCCGAATTACTGGCTGAAGTGTTGCAAAAAGCCGTTCCGTCCCTGACCGAACAGCAAGTGGAAGAAGCCGGGATCTACATGGCGAAGAACCGCGATGTGTTCGCCAAGGCGTTCAAGAGCCAGCCGGACGCGTTGTCCGAATTGCTCAATGCGCCTGCTGAAGTCGTTGAAAAGGCTGCACCCGTTGAGGCGCCTGCACCTGTTGAAGTGGCTGAGCCGACCAAGCCAGCTAAAGCCCCCAAGGCTGCCAAGTAAGCAACGCCCGAATTGAATAGGCCCTGAGTCAAATGACTCAGGGCCTTTTTCATGCCTGCGAAAAACCTAAGCGTCGGGTTGCTCCAGCGCCTCGACCAGCGCCTTAAAGAAACGCGCCGCCTCGCCCCCCGTCACCACTCGATGATCGAAAGTCAGGGACAGCGGCAGGACCGGATGCACCACCACCGCGCCATCAAACGCCACAGGTTCGTCGCGGATCGCGCCAGCGGCGAGGATCGCCACTTGCGGCGGCACCACCACCGGGTTGGCGTAGCGACCGAACAAGGTGCCGAAATTCGACAACGTCAGGGTCGCCCCCATCATTTCCTTGGGCGGAATCGATCGCGCCTGCACGTCGGCCCTTAATCGCATGACGCCTTCCTTCAACTCAGCCGGGGTGCGATGACCGACATCGCGCAGCACTGGCACGAACAAGCCGTCCGGGGTGTCCACGGCGATGCCCAGATCGAGCCGTTCGTGTTGTTTGAGCGACAGGCTTTTGCCGTCGAAGGCGCTGTTGAGCACCGGCTCCACGGCGCACGCGGCCGCCATCGCCTTGGCGAGACGTATCAAGGGTTCACGTGCCTGACCCCAGCGATGCAGGTCGGCGTCACCGAAAATCGTCACGGGCACGACTTCGGCATGGGACCGCGCCATGTTCAGCGCCATGCTGCGCCGCACACCGCGCAACCGTTCGCCGCCGAAGCGATCCAGTTCAGTTTGAGCCGCGTTTTCTACATCCGTACGGGTGATCAGCCCCTCGTGGCCAGAGCCCGTCAACCCACTCAACTCCACGCCGAGTTGCCGAGCCAGTTGCCGCACGGCCGGCGTGGCGCGAGTCGCCAGGTGCTCTCGGGTCGAGGGGGCAGCCCCGATGAAAAACGAATCCTCCTGACTGCTGCCGCCACCTTGGAGTCGCCCCACTACGGTGCCCGCATCGGCTTCGCCTTCGTAGCCGAGCAAGGGTTCACCGACGTGAATAATGTCGCCCTCACCGCCGTAGAGTTTTGCCACCACGCCGTCATAGGGTGCAGGGATATCCACCAGCGCCTTGGCGGTTTCCACCGACACCAGCAGTTGATCGGCCTTGACGGTATCGCCAACGTTGACGTGCCAGCGAACGATTTCCGCCTCCTGCAAACCTTCTCCCAGATCCGGCAGTTTGAAATATTTCATCGCAGCCTCCTTGGGTTCAGGAAAAGTGCAGTACGTTGTCGCAAGCCTGAAGAATGTCCTCGACGTTAGGCATGTACAGCGACTCCAGTCGATACAGCGGTGGTGGAATGTCCGGCGCAGTGACTCGCTGGATCGGTGCCTGCAATTCCAGCAACACCCGCTCATAGAGGCTCGCGGCGATTTCCGCACCGACGCCACAGGAGCGCGGCGCTTCATGAACGATCACGCAACGACCCGTCTTGCGCACCGAGGCTTCCATCGTGTCGAGGTCCAGCGGCTTGATAGTCGCGACATCGATCACTTCCGCCGACACGCCCCGTTCGGCCAATGCGGTGGCGGCTTGCAGTGTTTCCATTACACAGGCGCCCCAGCTGATCAGCGTGATGTCACTGCCTTCGCGCAGGGTGAAACAGCTGTCCAGCGGCAGGCGCTTGCCATCGTCCAACAGCGGTTGCGGGTTCATGCGATAGAGCCGGGTCGGTTCGAGAAACACCACCGGGTCAGGGTCATCGATGGCCGCCAGCAACAAGCCATAGGCCCGGGCCGGCGATGACGGAATCACCACCCGCAAACCCGGAATGTGCGCGAACAGTGCTTCAGTGCTTTCGCTGTGATGTTCTGGCGCCCGAATCCCC
This sequence comes from Pseudomonas sp. NPDC098740, assembly GCF_044760065.1. NCBI lineage: Bacteria > Pseudomonadati > Pseudomonadota > Gammaproteobacteria > Pseudomonadales > Pseudomonadaceae > Pseudomonas > Pseudomonas sp. NPDC098740. The sequence continues at coordinate 252,763 of NZ_JBIWAM010000005.1, forward strand.
GCGCCCATCGGTGTGCGCATGACCATCGGGCAAGTGATCCGCCCTCGAGTGCGATTACGCATGCGACTGGCGTGGGACACCAGGTGCTCCATGGCCGCGTAGATGAAGCCCATGAACTGGATTTCCACCACCGGTTTCAGGCCCTGCGCGGCCATGCCGACCACCAGTCCGCCGAGCATGGTTTCGGCCAGCGGCGAGTCAATAACCCGCTTGAAGCCGAAGCTGTCGCGCAGCCCTTGAGTCGCGCGAAACACGCCGCCGTTCACCCCGACGTCTTCACCGAGGACGATGACGTTTTCGTCTTCGCTCATGGCCCGATGCAGCGCCAGGTTCACCGCTTCCAGCAACGTGACTTTGCCGTTACTCATGGCTCGAATCTCCCGCGCGACGCGCCGCCCTTTCGAGCAACTCTTCACGCTGGCTGGCGAGAGACTCCGGCCATTGGGCGTAGACGTGATCCATGACCGATTCGGGCGCCTGAGTCCCCGCCGCTTCGAAGTTATCCACAGCACGCTGCACCAAGCCTTGGCATTCGCTGATCAGCGCCTGCTCGCGGCCTTCGTCCCAGACGCCCTGCCCGACCATGAAACGTTGCAGGCGTTTGACCGGCTCTTCGAGCCAGGCCTGCTTGACCTCGTCCGCTGGCCGGTAGCGCGTGGCATCGTCGGCGGTGGTGTGGTCGCCGAGGCGATAGCTCAGGCATTCCAGCAACACCGGGCCTTTACCGTGACGCGCCCGTTCGAGGGCCACTTGTACTCGGTCGTAAACCGCGAGCATGTCATTGCCGTCGACCTGCTCTCCGTGGAACCCGGCACCGATCGCCTTCTGTGCCAGCGTCGGGGCGCCGCACTGAATCCGTCGTGGCACCGAGATCGCCCATTGGTTGTTATTGACCACGAACACCACCGGCAACTGCCAGGCACCGGCGACGTTGAGGGCTTCGAGGAAATCACCCTTGCTGGTGGCGCCGTCGCCGCAGGTGGTGACGGCGACCCGATGTTCGCCGCGGATTTTGAATGCACTGGCAACGCCGCAGGCATGCAAGGCCTGGGTGGCAATCGGCACACAGATCGGAAAGTCCTGGGCCGCCGCCGGTTCGGCAAAGTCGCTGCCGCGCTCGTCACCGCCCCAGTACAGGAGGATTTCTTCCATGCGCACCCCGCGCATCAACTGCACGGCGGTGTCACGGTAATACGGAATCAGCACGTCTTCGGCGTGCATCACGCTGCCGACGGCGACGCCAATGGCTTCCTGGCCCAACGTCGGCGCATAAGTGCCGATGCGCCCGGTGCGTTGCAGGGCGACCGCTTTCTGATCGAAAAGGCGGGTCAGGACCATCTGCCGATAAAGGCGCGTCAGCAAATTGAAATCGTCGGCCCAGTCAGGAAGTTCGCCGAGCAATTGGCCGTCAGGGGATAAAAATCGGGTGTAAGGCAGCTCAACCTTGTGAGGCATCACAGGGGCTCCTGGCACGCCGCGTCAGCGTGCGTCAGTCAAGCTTGACGCTTGTGGCGCCAGCCTTGGGAGCAAGTCTGCCGGATAGGCCCTCACTCCTTCATCGGTTCAACCTCATCGATACAGCACTTTCTCCGCCAACTCGTCAGCCACTCGGGCCGGCGAGCGTTTTTCCGCTTGGGCATGGGCGAAGACTTCGGTCAGCCGGGAGCTGATTTTCGACAGGTGTGCGGTGATGGTCGTGAGATCTTCGCCGCGGTGTTTGAGCGAAACGTAGATCAGCCCGCCGGAATTGATCACGTAATCCGGCGCATACAGAATGCCCCGCCGCTCCAGTTGATCGGCGACTTCCAGATGGGTCAGTTGGTTGTTTGCCGAACCGGCCACCGCCGCGCAGCGCAATTGCGTCACGCTGTGGCTGTTGAGCACGCCACCGAGGCCGCAGGGCGCGAGAATGTCGCAAGGGGTGCTGAGCAGCGCGTCGTTGGCGATCGGGTGAGCGCCGAGTTGCTCCATCGCCAGTTGGACTTTACCGTGATCGATGTCACTGACCAGCAGCTCGGCACCGGCGGCGTGCAGTTGTTCGGCGAGGGCATAGCCAACGTTGCCGAGCCCTTGTATCGCCACTCGCAGGCCTTCGAGGTTATCGCTGCCCAGCCGGGCCATGGCGGTGGCACGAATACCGGTGAACACGCCCATCGCCGCGTGCGGTGCAGGGTCGCCAGCCGAGGTGGTGCTGGTGACGTGTTGGGTTTGTTGGGCGATGCAATCCATGTCCGCCACCGAGGTGCCACTGTCGATGGCGGTGATGTAGCGGCCGTCGAGCTGATTGATGCAACGCCCGAAGGCTTCGAATAGCGCGGCGCGGTTTTCCACATGGACTGGGCGAACAATCACCGCCACGCCGCCGCCCTGAGCCAGGCCGGCCAGCGCCGCCTTGTAACTCATGCCTTGGGCGAGGCGCACCGCATCCTCGACGGCGGACTCGTCGCTCGGATAGGCAAGGTAACGACACCCGCCGAGGGCAGGCCCCAGACGGCTGTTATGAATGGCAATGACCGCCTTCAACCCGGTGACCGAGTCGACGCTCAGATGCAGGGATTCAAGGCGAGTGCTTTGCATGAGAGCGAACATCGTAGGGCTCCCGAATCACTTCTTGTAGTCGCCAGTATAGGCTTGCGCCCGAAAATTGCAGAAGCGCACCGGAATAAGCGACGCCGCCATGCAGACTTTCGGACATAACCTGCAACCGCCTATGTTCGGCACTGGACGAATGACGGAGACGGGGCTAAAACGAGGCATTACCCGGAGATTTTGATGACCCCCCGCCAATGTTTCTTCGACTGTCTGCAACGTTCACCGCCCGCGCTGTTCGAGGCGGCGCTATGGATTGCCGCCGAACACGACAGTGAGGTAAATCCCGAAGCGGTGCTGAACGATTTCAAGGACCTGCAACAACGGGTCAGTTATGGCTTGCCGATGTTGCCGGTGAGCGAGTTGGCCCAGCCGTTGTTACGGCGTATGAATGACCTGGGATTCGCTCAGGACGACTCCACGCCATTGCGTCCGCAAGTCGCGCTGGTCAATAAAGTGCTGGAACGCAGACGCGGGCAGCCGCTGAGTCTGGGATTGATTGCCCTGGAACTGGCCAAAGGTCTGGAAATTCCCATGGTTGGAGTCAACTTCCCCGGGCATTTCCTGCTACGGGTACCGGGCGCCGATCACCTGCTCGACCCATGCGGCGGACGTCGGTTGTACCCCAACGATTGCCGGGAACTGCTGCAACGCCAGTACGGCCCGAACATGCAGCTTGGCGCCGAGCATTTGCTCACCGCCGAGCCAGTGCAAATGCTGCAGCGGCTGTCGCGCAACCTGCGTCAGTTACACCTTTCTAACGATGACTACATCGGCGCCCTGATTGACGCAGAACGTGTGCTGGAACTGGGCAACGCCAGCGCCTCCGACTACCTGGCCCGGGCCAGCCTCTATCAACGGCTGGATTGCCCGAACGCCGAGCGCTTTGACCTGGAGCATGCCCTGCTGCTTAGTGACGACCCGATTCAGCGGATTCGCCTGACTGAACGATTAGGGCACCTGCCGCCTAACTCCATCGTCCATTAAAAGCAAAAGATCGCAGCCTTCGGCAGCTCCTACAGGGTGTACACCATCCCAATGTAGGAGCTGCCGAAGGCTGCGATCTTTTGATCTTGTTTCTGACTTAAGGAGTGTCTGGCTGGTTCGCCGGATGCGCCTTGATGAACGCCGGATGCGTCGCCGCCAACGCCGCCACTCGACGAATCCGCGGATACGCCTCAAGTGAAATGCTGAAGCGCTCGGCCGCGTACAGCTGCGGAATCAGGTAAACATCCGCCAGCCCAGGCGTCGGACCAAAGCAATAACCCTCATCGCCGATCAACTGCTCCACGGTCGCCAATCCTTGGCTGATCCAGTGCCCGATCCACTCCACCACTTGCGGTTCATCGTGCCCTAACTGCCGCAGCTTGTTGAGCACGCTGACGTTGTGCAGCGGATGCACGTCGCAGCCGATCACCGCTGCCACACCACGCTCATGGGCGCGAGCGGCGAGGTCTTTGGAGAGCAGCGGCACCTGTGGATAACGTTCCTCCAGGTATTCAATGATCGCCGGCGACTGGATCAGCAGTTCGCCTTCGTCGGTCCGCAAGGCCGGCACTCGGCCTTGCGGATTAATGCTCAGATACGGCGGCTGTCGATGTTCGCCACCTGGCGGCGCGATCAGGTTGATCGGCAGCGCCTGGTAATCCAGCCCCTTGAGCGTCAACGCAATGCGCACCCGATAGGACGATGTCGAACGGTAGTAGGTATAGAGTTCCATGACCCGATCCTCTTAGCGCGCCGGCAGCACTTTGCCGCGGCATTCGCCGAAACCGATGGAGGCAAAACCCTCGCGGTTGCAACGGGCACGCAGGATGATTTCGTCGCCGTCCTCAAGGAATTTACGTACCTCACCCGATGCCAGTTCGATCGGCTTTTTACCGCCCTCGGTGATTTCCAGCAGGCTGCCGAACTGACCGTTCTCAGGCCCCGACAACGTGCCCGAACCGAACAGGTCACCGGCCTGCAACTGGCAGCCGTTGACGCTGTGGTGCGCGACCATTTGCGCCACGGTCCAGTACATGTGTTGGGTATTGCTGAGGGTCAGGCGATGGGCCGGCAGATTTTGTTCGCGCAGGCCTTCGGTGAGCAGCAGTACTTCCAGTTCGATGTCGAAGGCACCCGCCGCTTGATCACGCTTGTCGAACAGGTACGGCAGCGGCTGCGGATCGCCTTCCGGACGTGCCGGTTGAGCACGACGGAACGGCTCCAGCGCTTCGGCAGTCACCACCCACGGCGAGATGCTGGTGATAAAGCTTTTCGACAGGAATGGCCCCAGCGGCTGGTATTCCCAGGCCTGGATGTCCCGCGCCGACCAGTCGTTGAGCAGGCAGAAACCGGCGATGTGATCGGCGGCGTCACCGACGGCGATCGAGTCGCCCATTTCATTGCCTTGGCCGATCCAGATGCCCAGCTCCAGTTCGTAGTCCAGACGTGCGCACGGGCCAAAAGTCGGTTCGGTCTGACCGGCCGGCAAGGTCTGGCCTTTCGGACGGCGAACGTCGGTGCCGGACGGGCGAATGGTCGAGGCGCGGCCGTGGTAGCCGATCGGCACGTACTTGTAGTTCGGCAGCAACGGGTTGTCGGGACGGAACAGTTTGCCGACATTTTGCGCGTGCTCAATGCCGACGTAGAAGTCGGTGTAGTCGTTGATTTTCGCTGGCAGGTGCATCTCGCAATTCGCCGCCAGTGGTAGCAGTTTTGCGCCTTGGGCTTCGATCTTGCCGTGCAGGGTACTGCCTTCTTTGAACAGCTCCAGCAGGCGTTCGCGCAGGGCAACGCGAGCTTCACGACCCAGTTCAAAGAACGCATTCAACTGGCCGCCACGGGTGGCTTCAACTGCAGTTTTTGCGACGCCATCGAACAGCCCGGCGTCCAGTGCAGCTTCCAGATCAAAGATATGTTCACCAATGGCCACGCCACTGCGCGGTGCCGAACCCTTCACGCTGAACACGCCCAGCGGCAGGTTCTGCAGAGGGAAATCAGCATGGCCGTTGGCGGAGGCAACCCAGCTACGAGTGATGGTTGTCTGAGTCATGGGTTATCTCCGGGTCGGGTCGAAAGTGGCGGGCAGCGTGGCCCAGCAGGCATCGTAGTTGTTTTGCAGTTGCGGGCAATCCAGCGCGAAACGGCTCGGGCGCAGCACCTGGCTGGTCTCGAACATGAAGGCCATGGTGTTGTCGATTTTCGCTGGCGCGAGTTCGGCGTTGATCGCCTTGGTGCAGGTTTCGCCATCCGGCCCGTGGGCGCTCATGCAACTGTGCAAGGACGCACCGCCGGGCACAAAGCCTTCGGCCTTGGCGTCGTACTCGCCCTTGATCAGGCCCATGAATTCGTTCATCAGGTTGCGGTGGAACCACGGTGGCCGGAAGGTTTTCTCGGCGACCATCCAGCGTGGCGGGAAGATCACGAAGTCGAGATTGGCCAGACCGTGGACGCTGGTCGGCGAGGTCAGGACGGTAAAGATCGACGGATCCGGGTGGTCGAAACTGACCGTGCCGATGGTGTTGAAACGGCGCAGGTCATATTTGTACGGCACGTTATTGCCGTGCCAGGCGACCACGTTCAGCGGCGAATGGTCGAGCTCGCAGCCCCACAACTGGCCGAGGAATTTCTGCACCAGCGTGGTCGGTTGTTTGAGGTTTTCGTAATGCGCGACCGGGGTCAGGAAGTCCCGGGCATTGGCCAGACCATTGCTGCCAATCGGCCCGAGGTCCGGCAGACGCAGCGGCGCACCGTGGTTTTCGGCGATGTAGCCGCGGGCTTGCGGGTCGAGCAGTTCGACACGAAATTTCAGACCGCGCGGCAGCACGGCGATTTCCAGTGGCTCCAGTTCCAGCACGCCCAACTCGGTCGCAATGCGCAGACGTCCCAGCTCCGGTACCAGCAGCAGTTCGCCATCGGCGTTGAAAAACACGCGTTCCATGGAGCGGTTGGCGCGGTAGCTATAGATGCTGATCCCGGCCGGTTTTTCCGCGCCCGAGTTGGCGGCCATGCTCACCAGCCCGTCGATGAAATCGGTTGGCTCGGCCGGGATGTCCAACGGGTTCCAGCGCAGACGGTTGGGGGTCACTTCACCCAACGCGCCGCCGGCCAGTTGCCGATCCAGTTTGACGAACGCCGGGTGATTGGCCGACGGCTGAATGCGGTACATCCAGGTACGCCGCGCTTCGCTGCGAGGCATGGTGAATGCCGTGCCGGAGAACAGTTCGGTGTAGAGACCGTAAGGGGCTTTTTGCGGGGAATTCTGGCCGACGGGCAGTGCTCCAGGCAACGCTTCGCTGCTGAATTCGTTGCCGAAGCCGGACTGATAAGCCAGCGCTGGCGCCGTTGAATCGAGGTTCATGGAGCCTCCTGAACAGGGAGTAGGCATGGCCCGTCGCTCCATTCAAGAGGGCTCGGCACGCCTGGGTTATTTTTATCGTAATTCGATTACGCTTAACGTAATTTGATTGGTATTGACCGTCAAGCTATAAAGACGCCCATTCGTCCCGGGATCAGACCGCCTCCATGGAAACGCCGCGCAGCAACGATAAACAGAAAGTCCGCTCGGCCGAGGTCGGCACCGACATCCTCAAGGCCTTGGCCGAGTTATCGCCATCGACTTCACTGTCGCGCCTGGCCGAACACGTGCAGATGCCGGCGAGCAAAGTTCACCGCTATTTGCAGGCGTTGATTGCCAGCGGTTTTGCTGAACAGAATGCTGCCACCAACCATTACGGTCTGGGCCGCGAAGCCTTGCGCGTCGGTCTCGCCGCACTCAACAGTATGGACGTACTGAAAGTCGGCGCCCTGCCCTTGGCCGAGTTGCGTGACGATCTGAATGAAACCTGCTTTTTAGCGGTGTGGGGCAATCAGGGCGCGACGGTGGTGCACATCGAACCGGCGGTGCGCGCGGTGACGGTGGTGACGCAGTTGGGTTCGGTGTTGCCGTTACTCAGTTCGTCCACAGGGCTGGTGTTCGGCGCCTATCTGCCGAAGCGTGAAACCCTGGACTTGCGTGAGCAGGAACTGCAGAGCGTGTCGACCCATGCGCTGGCGGATGATCAGGCCTATAAGGCGTTGTGCGAACAGATCCGCGAACGCGGTCTGCATCATGTGCATGGTTTGCTGATGCCGGGGGTCGATGCTTTGTCGGCGCCGGTATTCAATGCGGTCGGACAGATCGCCGCAGTGCTGACCATTGTCGGCCCGGCGTCGTTGTTTCACGCCGACGAAAACGGCCCGGCAGCACAGCGCTTGCTGGCGGCGACCCGGGCCGTGAGCTGGCGGATGGGGTATCAGCCGATCCAGGATTCATCGACATGAGATTTGTGCAGCACAATGGAATTCAACGTATTACGCCAATTTCCTGATCGATGAATACAAGGTACTTATCCCGTTTGTCTCAGCCGTTACAGCAGACGCGTTTTGCTGTCGAGGGCTTGTGGATCATCGAGAATAGCTTGAATGGCCTCGAGCGCCTGTAAAGGCAATTTCTGTTGCCCGGTCGCCTGGCTGTAAAACTTCTGAATCGAATACACATCGCCCAACAATCCGATAAAGTCCTGCTGCAACTTGGTTGGCTGGGTCTTGCTGTAACCGGCTTTACCCAGCGACGCCAGTTCGATCAGTGCATCCAGAAAATGCGTTGCCGCAGTGGCGCGATCTCCGTCGTTATAGGCTTCGGCACCATCCAGCACACTTTTGCTGAACAACACCACACTCATTGCAATACCCACCGGCGGAATCACCACGCTGACAACGGCGGCCGCAGCCTGCACCGCGCCGAACACCAGCTTGAAGATGACTTCGTCAAGGCTTTCGGTCTTTTCATCGACATCGGAAATCGTGCGATTAATCAGATCGTCATAACTGCTGCCCAAGTCTCTGACGCGACTGTTGCGTGGCAGAACCGGGGCCTCATTGAAGTTGTCAATCTCTTCCAGATCGGTGATGTACGTACCCACCACCCGCTGATCCTTATAACGAACCCGGTCATAGAAATAGTTGCCAAATTTGAGTTTCTTGACGGCGGATACAAATTCCGAATGCGGACGAATCAGTCGGCCGTCAGGTGCGTCAGGCGTATACAGGAACTCCTCAATCCGATCACCAATGACCAATCGGAAAACGAAAACGCCGACCACCAGTTTGTCTCGCAAATGCAACTTGAACATTGCGCTGAAGCGAAGATCTCTCGGATACTCAGCCATGAGATTCGGTCGTGTGTCAATTTTTTCCAGGGCTTCAATCACATTCATCAGTTGCCGATACTGCTCGGCAGTCAAACGACCGTTAAAACGCTCCTGCATCACCCCCACTTTCATTTGGCGGCGCTGGACTTCCAGGTGAACCATTCGTTTAAGCGCACCCTCGGGATGGCTTCTATTCAAATGCTTCGAACGCAGCATTTCGATGTACTTTTCGCCCGGGCGCAGTATACGCGACCAGCCGGCAATATCCCGGATATCAAGTTTGCTGATCGGCGGATGATCATGTTCCAGGGTAAATCGCGGATAGCTCCAAGGCGTTTGTTTTTCATCGGCGTAAAAATGCGTTTCGGTGCTGATCAGTTCGGTCAGCGTCATAACCACTTGCGAAGTGACGGATACAAAGATGCGATCAGGATTGACCGTTGCCCGCTCCCCCCTTTCAGCCAGCACTTGCTCGATACGCTGTTTAATCAGATCGAAGCAGAACTTGCCGTAGGGAATGAAACCGCCCTCACGTGTGGCAATGACCTGCAAGGCCTTGAGTTCGCACCGAGTGCGGGCAAAGTTCTGGCGTTGATCGTCGGAAGCCGTGCGATAACCGTAAGGTGTCCGGGACTCTTCCTCGGCCACGCGCCAGGCGCGAATGTTTTCAATGATGGCGGTCAGTACTTCAGTACCTTTGAAAGGTGATGCAACCAGGCTCACTCCCTTCCAGGTCCTCGGCAGACGTTCGACCTGTTTCAGATAGGTAGCAATGGCTTCTCGATCCACAGCGTGGGACTGCCAGGTCAGGTAGTCCCGACCTTTGCCGTCTTTTGTCCATCCGCCAACCCGCATACCTAGTCCTGGCAGATCCTTGCTTTCGTACCAGTCCTGTCCACCTGGTGAGCCTGGCGCATATAGCAAGAAATCGCCCCGACCATCGAGTCTTGCGACCAGAATCAACTGCTGAAGCGCACGCGTGTTGTCGATGAGACGCACGCCATCAATGGTGAATGCCTGGTCGCCGTACAAGGCAGAGACAATCTGCGCGAAGTTCTTGTCGTTGATGTGCCCCTGATGGCGAGCAGCCAACGCACTCAGCAACAGACGCTGGCTCATGACGTTCTTCAAGGCTTGCATGACTTCTTGACGCTGATACAGAGAACGAAACTGGGCACCGTAGGCAGCCCGGGCATCGTTGGTCATCATCTCTTCAAACCATTCCTGATTCAGCTCGGCGGGAAGTCCGTCACCCTTGAATACGAGTTTGGCCCTTTGCCCCTCCTCGTAAAGGCCGTAGATAAACTGCTCGGTCAGGGTGCGAGTATCTTCCTGCTCGATCTTCCGCCCTCCCACCTGGAATGTATAACGGGCATTACACACAATTTCATCGGCATCCAGGTCCTGGTCAAACTCCAGTTTAATGAGCTGATTGGCAGTACTACGGGCATAGTCTTTGAGCGAACTGAAGTGTCCCAACTGTTTTTTCAACTCACTCTCTCTCGCAACCAGCCATCCTTCATGCGCTAAATAGAGTTCGCGATCATTCTGAGTTACTCCGTCCAGCCACGAGGGTCTTGCATTGGCAATCAACGTCTTTGCATCAAATAAACTGTTCATATTCATCGTCCTTTGTTAACACGTTTATGCCTGACTTGGCGTCAAAGCACTTAGCGCAAACTTACTCCAGAACAATGCAAAGCAACACGGACCAAAAAAACACAAGATATTATAAACACGAACAACTTATTACCGGAAATAAAAACACACACGAGCAAGTACATATAAACAACATCAAATACAGGCAACTTTACGAGCACATACCTAACAACTTAGCCTTGGCCACAGCTTGCGTTCTGCGTTCAACCCCCAACTTTCCATTAATTCTACGGGCGTGAGTTTTTACTGTGTGTAACGAGATGAACAATACATCGGCAATCTGTTGATTGGAGTTGCCCTGTGCGATCAACTGCAAAACTTCAAGTTCCCGTTTACTGAGGGGACTGGAACTGTGAGCCTCAACACACAGTTCGGTGATCGACACCTCCGCTGCAGATGTACGCAACCACTGGGGTTGTCGCAATTGCAACTCGCGCCACGCTTGCCGCCCTTGGCAACGGCTGATCATTTGCTCCCCTTCTTGCAAAGCTGCATTGGCCAGATGCGATTCACCCTGAAGCCAGATCACTTCGGCCCGCGCCAGATGCAATTCCGCTTCGAGGGCGTACATACCGTTGGCGTGCGCATTGTCGATCAGAGTTTGAAGCAACGCTGCGGCGTTGTTGAGCTGTTGCAGATAAACCTCGGCCAGAATCAACAGATACTCAATCCGCGGAATAAGCTCCAGTGTTGCCGGGGGAGCTTGGCGAGCCTGCGGCCCACAATAATGACGCAGTACCCGCGTCAGTGCCTCATGGGCCAGTTGCGGTCGCCCCTGCTGCAACCAGAACTGACTGCTGACTTGCAACAGGACGCCACGATAGACGGTATCCGGAATTTGCCGCTGCTGCATCAGCCGTTCAGCATCGCGCAATTGGACAAACGCCTGGGTGTAATCACCCTGATTGGCCGCCAGTTGCGCGAGACCAAGAAAGCCATATAACACACGCTTGTCGTGACTGCGCAGACACAACTCGAGACCGCGCTGAAAGCACTCGCGCGCGTGTTCATCCTGGCCCATGGTTAACGCCAGTCGCCCACGTCGCAAAGCGATACGCCCAAGCAACGGCGCGGGCCGGTCGGCCTGCTGGCAGAGTAGTCCATGTATGTTGAACAACAAACTCTCGGCGCGAGCCGGGGCGCCACGCTGCTCCAGCCATTGCGCATGATCGAGCTCCATCAGGCCCTCGAACACCAGCGAACCTTGCGCCCGCGCCAGGCACAGCGCCTCGCGGTTGTGGGCTTGCGCCACGTCGAGTTCGCCCCTTAGCAATGCCTGTTGCGTCAAACCGGACAAACACATCAGGCGTGCCGTCCAACATTCGGGATCGAGCGCGCTCAACGCGTCAAGAAAGTGCGCGCGCGAAGCCTCCATTCGTCCCTGTAAATGCAGCAACCAACCCTGCAGGGCCTGCCAACGTGCAATCAGTTGACGCTGAAGCACCGCCGAGGGTTGAGGCGTGAAATGCGCCAAATGAGCGATACAGGCAGTCGCCTGTTCGAAACGTCCGGCGAATAACAGCGCAGCTGTAATCAATCCGACCAATTGCGGACTGCCCAGCGTCAGTTCTTCGCCTTGCTGCTCATGCAAACGCAACAACAGCACCACCGTTTGCTCCTCGAACAAATGCTCGAAACTGAAGTGCTGCAACAGGCTGACCGCCACTTCGTATTCCTCGGCGAGCAATGCCTGTTCGAAGGCCGATTTCCAGTCCTGTTCGGTACAGAACCATTGGCAGGCACGCCGATGCCAGGAACGTCCCGCCGGCCATTGCTCATCGCGCAACAACTGCGTGAACGGGGTGAATATCTGCAGCCAATCGGTGGAGTCCCCCCAAGGTTCGATAAAACAGCCCAGCGCTTGCAAGGTCCGCAAGTACTGAGCGCCCTCTCCGGCCCCGAACAGGTGATCGCACAGCCGGGCATTGAAGCGGGGCAAGTGGGCCAGCACGCGCCAGGCCTCGCTCAACTCAGGCGTCAGCGAGCTGAACAACTCATGCTCCAGGTAATCGAGCAAGGTGTCCGCCCGTCCCAGGGGTTTGTCCTGACGCGACCAGTCGCACTTGTGCAGCAATGCAATCCGCACGCCGGCACACCAGCCGCCGGTGCGCTGGATGATCCGACTGGCCACCTTGCTGGCCTGCTCCGGCACCCAGGGCTGCAGTATCTGCTCGACTTCACCTGGCGTGAAAGCCAGCGAAGTTCTTTCGCACTCGTACAACTCATCGTCGAGCAACAGCCGTGGCCAGTTGCAGGGCGGCCGGCGGCGAGCACCCAGCCACCAGGTCAACATCGGGCTGCTGACCGCCAGCATGCGATCCAGCAGCAGGTCTAATTCGGGGTTCGGGACGCGGCAATAGTCATCGAGAAACAGCCAGGTCGGCGTCTGCAATCGTGACAGATACCCCAGCAAATCGGATTCGCCCGACGAAGCCAACCCCAGCGTTTCTGTCAGACGATGACGAAAATCCACCGCGCTCAACACCGTGCCAGACAATGGCAACCAGAACACGCGGCACTGCGGCGGTGCCTGCAGCAGGCATTCGGCGAGCAACGCTGTCTTTCCACTGCCGGCCGGCGCGCAAAGTAATTTCACCCGGGCCGTGGAGGCCAGTAACGGCTCGGTCAAGCGAACCCGTGACTGGTGATGAGTGGACAAACGGGGCAGGAATCCAGAACGGTCCAGACACGGGATCATGACGGTCATTACGGCGTGCCTTTTTATAATTGTCCGGCAACCCTAGCCCTCTCTAACCCGCTTGTTGAGAAGTATTCAGCACGCTGATTGGCAGCCATAAAAAAGGCGACCACCCGGTCGCCTTTTGTACTGTCGATGTATCAAAACCCTTACCGAACGCCCTCGGCGCGCAAGGCCGATGGCGTGTAGTCGGCAGCCTTGGCTTCGAAGCCGAATTCGAAACTGTGCTTCTCTTCGTTCTTCATTCCCAAGGCAATGTATCGGCCGGCAATGATGTCGTAGAGCGCTTCGAGGGTGTAGGCCTGGGTCTGGTGATCGTAGTAGTACTGAGCGTGACCCTCGGCTACTCGCCACAGCTGACCGCGACCGTCGTAATGGTCCGCCAGCGCCACTTGCCAGCTGTCTTCGTCGAGGTACATGTGGCGTTTGGCGTAGATGTGCCGTTCGCTCGGCTTGACCGTACCGATCACTTCCCAGACCCGGTGCAATTCATAACGGGTCAGGTCCTGATTGATGTGCCCGGCTTTCACAATGTCATCGTACTTGAGGCTCGGCGAGTCGAGTTTGTAGCTGTTGTAAGGGATGTACATTTCCTTCTTGCCGACCAGTTTCCAGTCGTAGCGATCCGGTGCGCCGGAGAACATGTCGAAGTTGTCGGACGTGCGCAGGCCGTCAGCGGCAGTACCCGGCCCGTCATAAGCCACTTGTGGTGCGCGACGCACACGGCGCTGGCCGGCGTTGTAGATCCAGGCCAGACGCGGCTCTTTCACCTGATCGAGGGTTTCGTGCACCAGCAGCACGTTACCCGCCAGACGCGCAGGTGCCGTCACCGATTGCTTGAAGAAGGTCAGCACGTTGGCAGCTTTTTCCGGGTCCAGGTCCTTCATCAGTTGCGGTACGGCGATCTCTTCCTCGAAGCGGATCGGCGTGTAGCTGCCGTTTGTTTGCGGGGTCACCTGAGTGATGATGCGTCGCAGGTTTCCGCCGTGATAGCGGGTGATGTGGTTCCACAGCACCTCGACGCCGGTCTTCGGAATCGGGAACGCGTAGTAGCGGTTGCCGGTGAAATTGGCCAGGCCGTTACCCTCGTTGATGCTGTTCACGTTCAGCGCGGAGCGCTTGGCCGACTCGACAAGCTCCGGTGGCACGGCCACGGTGCGATGGGTCGGGTAGACCGGGATCTTGTAGGTTTCCGGGTAGCGCTTGAACATCGCCACCTGACCTTCCGATAGTTTGTCCTTGTACTTGTCGACGTTGGCGGGGGTAATGATGAACAGCGGTTTTTCGCTGGCGAACGGGTCAGCCAGGAAGCCTTTGCTGTCCACCGCACCGGCGTTTTTCGGGATGCCACCGGTCCACGCCGGGATCGAGCCATCAGCGTTACCGGCCTTCTCGGCGCCGAGCGGCGTGAGGCTGGTGCCCAGTTTGTTGGCTTCTTCCGGCGATACCGCCGCCATCACGTTGGCAGCCAACAGGCTCAAGGCCAGGGCGCCGCATTGCAGAATCATCTTGCGCATCAAATTCATCCTTCTCAGCCAGATCAGAAGTTCACGCCGAAGCTCAGTGCCAGGAAGTCGCGGTCTTCCAGGGTGTTGTAGTCACCGCCGAAGAAATCGGTGTAACTGAGGCTCGCGGTATAGGTGTTGCGGTAGTCGGCATCGACGCCGACGCTGACCGCCTTGGCGCCTTCGTTGAACAGCCCGTTGGGGCCATAGCCGGCGACGTCGTGGGACCAGGACAGGTTGGGTTTGAGGTTGATCCCGCCGATCACGTTGGCGTAATCGAGGATCGCCCGGGCGCGGTAGCCCCAGGAGGTCGAGGTGACGAAACCGTCGGTATCGCCGCCAAAACCGTACTGGCCATAAACCGAGTCACGGCCGTAACGCAATTCGGATCGCGACTCCAGGCCACCGACGTGCACCACCGCCGCTTCGCCAACCAGGGTCAGCCGTTGGGCGCCCAGCACTTGGTCGAAGAAGTGCGTCAGGGTGCTCTGGACCTGCGTCACTTCCTTGCGGCGGTAGCCTTTGTTGTCGGCACCTGGCGTGGTCGCGATAGGCGATGCCGCGCCGCCTGCGATCGGGTTGAGCAAGGCCAGGGTCAGGTCGTTGGTGTTGACTTGCACCGGAGCGTTGGGGCGATAGCTGATCTCGCCGGTCCACGCCGTGCCGGTAGGCAAGGTTGTGGAAAAACTCGCACCGTAGAGACGAATGTCTTCCGGGTACTCAAGGTAATACTGGCCGCGTCCGAGCATCACACTCTGAGCCAGTGCAGACCCGGTACCGGGCGCGATTCTGTTGGCGGCACCGACGATGGCCGGGATCCGTGCCAGCGTTGTCAGACCGGCTGTGGTGGTGCCGACCGTCGGGGTACGGCTGTGATAGTTCATGAAGTACAGACCGTACTCGGTGTCGTCGCCGAGCCAGCGTAGCGCCGTGCCCCACTGCCCGGAGTCGCTGGCATCGCGGTCACCGCCACGTGGGACGATCACGCCTTCCCTGCCGACCTCGAAGCCTTGGCCAAACGCTGCAGCGATCGGTTGCAACGGTGCGATCGCCGGGCTGGCAACGGTGTAGTTCTTGTTGCAACCATCCGCCACCACGTCGTTGCCGAAGAAGGTGCCGCAGTTGTCGACGACAGTCTGGTCCCACTCCAGTTGATAGAAACCTTCCACCGAGAGCTGATCGGTCAGACCTTGGGAGGCGAACAGCATGTTCACCGGAATCAGGCCTTCCTTGATTTCGGCGCCAGGACGGCGGAACGCTGAAACGTCGATCGGGTTGATGCTGTTGATCGAGTTGCCGATGAAGGTACTTTCACCCCAGCTGACCACTTGTTTGCCGGCGCGCACAGTGCCCGGCAGATCGGCGATGGAATAGTTGTGATAGACGAAGGCGTCGAGCAACTGCGCCCCGGAGGACTTGGCGCCTTCTTTACGACCGCTGTCACTGATCGGTTTGAACTCACGATCCTCGTCCTTGAGTTCGAAGTCGTACCAGTACTTGCCACGCACGAACACCCCGGTGTCGCCGTACTTCAGTTCGAGGTCATGAATACCCTTGAAGATCTTGGAGAAGGTTTCGCCCTTCTTGAAGTTCAGACGCCCGTCATCCCCCGTCGAAGACTGGCCGGTCCCGCCATTGACGACGCCCACCAGGGATTTGTCGGCATCGCGCATGCCCCAGCTCGCACCGACGGACAGCGAAGAGTCAAAGGTCCCCTCGATTTCCCCAATGTTGAATGAAACAGCCTGCGCCTGGGCGCAGCAACCCAAGGCAACCGCAGCGACGAGCGCTTGCGGCGTGAAGATGGCGCGCATTGTTGTTTTTGTCATGCGTCTTCCCCGGTGAGTGACAGAAGGCCCCACCCTACTGCCGCACGTTGGGAGCGATAAGCGCACCAAGGAGGTATTCGCGATGTACCTCCAAAGGATGAATACCCGCATGGGACGGCGTTTTGCGCGGGTTATGGATGGGCTGGATGGGGGGTTATCAACGCAGCGCATGGCGGGTGGGCGGGGGCTTGGGGCGACTGTTACTCATGCTGCAACAGTTCATGTCATGAATTGCTATTTTTCCTTTTGGCTCAAAGCCTTATTCTTGCCGGGCTTTCACGGCAAATGGCCGGAAAGCACGAACCAATGGCAAGTGTCCCGTCCACGCCATTGGCGACAGATTTCAGATGAATTGAAGATTTTCGATTCATCGCCCCGTGTTCACTGACGTTGATTTATTGCTCCTTGATCAATCGTCTTACTTTGGCCGCTGCGTTTGCAGCGGCCTTTTTTATGGGCGGTGGTTTTGTGACGGTGGTGAAGAGTTGCATGAAGTAAACGTGGTGCCCATTACTTAATCCACTCTAACTTTCTATTACCTACACACCTCTCGGAAAGCGACTACATAGTTCTGTAATCACGCGAAGCGCCCTCGCGATTAAGGTTAAAAACAAGTCAGCCGTTCTTTTGCACGCTGACTCTAACCTAATTCATTGCGAGCAATCTTTTCATGAAGCCTATTGACTACAACAAGTACCGCTCCACCAAAAGTTTCAACACCCGCGTACGCTTTCTGATTTTCCACTACACGGCCGGTAACTTCTCCAGCTCAGTCAATGCACTCACCGGCCCGAATGTCAGCGCTCACTATCTGGTTCCCGACATCACCGATCCGAGCTACTTGAAAGCAGGTTATACCGGGCAGGAAGTTTTCAATCTCGTAGACGAAACCAAGCGTGCGTGGCATGCGGGTGTGAGTCATTGGGGCAACCGAAGCAGTCTGAACGACACGTCAATCGGCGTTGAAATCGTCAACCTCGCAACGTTTAGCCAAGGGGTTTTCAACTTTCCGCCGTATCAGCCAGAACAAATTGCCGCCATTGAAGAGCTGGCGTTGAACATCCTCGGACGTTACCCGGATATCAGCCCGACCCTTGTTCTGGGGCACTCTGATATTTCGGTCGGCCGCAAGAGTGACCCAGGGCCGAAATTCCCCTGGCATGCCCTTTACTTGAAAGGCGTCGGTGCCTGGTTCGACGATGCCACCCGAGATACCTATCTGCAGCAATATTGCGAGACCGGCATTCCAGCCCGAAGCGACTTGCTCAAACTGTTCAAGACTTACGGGTACGACGTTTCCGGCGCGTCAACCGAACAAGGCTTCACACAACTGGTTAGGGCCTTTCAGCTGCACTTTCGCCCGGAAACGTACGACGGGATCATGGATGCGCAAACGGCCGCGAATCTGGCGGCATTGGTTCACAAGTATTTTTCTTGATCACCGCTGCAAACCAGATGTCGGGACCGATTATTAAGAACCAGCAAGGTCAAGAGCGGTGACCTTGCTGGTTTCCATTAAATCGAATACTTCTGCAAATTCGCCATCATTTCCTTCAGCGCTTCAAGGTTGTCCTGCGGATGCACCGCGCCTTCGAAATCGCAGATCTGTTGCCAATGCGCCGCCACATCTTCGGGTGAGAAACCGACCCGCGGATCAAAACCGGCGCCGAGGCTTCGTTCCCAGCGCACCTTGCCCATCCATCCACCACCGACTTCAAACAGCCCGGAGGTTTCCTGGCAATTCTCGCTGGCGAGGTACACCACCAGCGGGCTGACCAGTTCAGGTTTGAGTTGTTCAAAGACTTGCGGCGGGATCAGGCCTTCGGTCATGCGGGTGCCGCCGGTGGGGGCGATGGCGTTGACCAAGATGTTGTTCTTGCGGCCTTCGATGGCCAGGGTGCGGGTCAGGCCGTAGAGGCCGAGTTTGGCCATTCCGTAGTTGGACTGGCCGAAGTTGCCGTAAATGCCCGAGGTCGAAGCGGTGAAGATGACGCGGCCGTAGTTTTGCTCGCGCAGGTGCGGCCAGGCGGCACGGGTAACTTTGTAGGCGCCTTCGACGTGGACGCGGTAAACCAGGTCCCAGTCGCCGTCTTCCATTTTGTGGAAGGTTTTGTCCCGCAGGATCCCGGCGTTGTTGACCACTACATCGACACGGCCGAAGGTGTCCAAGGCGTTCTGAACGATTTTGTCGCCGTCGGTGACGGAGTCATGGTTGGCCTCGGCGATACCACCGGCCTCGCGAATTTCGGCCACCACCCGGTCGGCCGCCGAAGCGTTTGCGCCTTCGCCCTGAGCCGAGCCGCCGAGATCGTTGACCAGTACTTTGGCGCCCTGTTTGGCGAACAGCAGCGCGTGGGCCCGGCCCAGGCCGCCGCCAGCACCCGTGATGATCACGACTTTATCTTCGAAGCGCACAGACTCATTCATTGGGGGGACTCCAGCAGGCCAGGGGACAATAAGTCCGAGTGTCAGGCACGGCGATGCGGGTCACAATGAACTGGGGTGAGGCTGAATGGTGCGCGATAAGGCAGGGGGATAATCAGGAACAAGCGGCCTTGCGCGGCGGTGAAATCATCTGATCGCGAAACTCCAGATAGTGCTTGAGCACCTGCCCCGGCGCCTCGGTTTGCGGGTAGTGGCCAATACCGGGCAACAAGACTGTGTCCGGGTTCGGGATCAGTTCCCGATAACGCTCGACCATGTGCGCGCCGGAGATCGGATCGACCTCACCATCGATCACCCGCAACGGCACTTCACCACGCTGCATCGCGCTGACCCAACGCTCGCGCTGGGCACGCCGCTCAGGGATGTAGGCGATCAATTTATGCATGATCCGTGGCCCTTGATTGCTCTCGATCAAGCTCCAGAAATCGTCCATCTCGCTCTCGGTGGGGCGGCTGTGCGGACCGAAGATCTGCTGGAAACTCTTCACCAGACCGTCACGGGAAAAGGCTCGCCCGATCATCCAGCCCAAGGGGCTGAGCAGGAGTTTTTGCATCAACACCGGGCGATGGGTTTCGGGAAACAGGCCGCCATTGAGGAACACACAACTGGCGATATGAATGCGCGCTTCGTAATGCCGGGCCATCAGTTCCTGGGCCACGCTGTCGCCATAATCGTGAGCCAACAGGTGCACCGGCTGCTCGACTTTCACATGTGCCAGCAAGGCCTGTTGCAGATCGGCCTGCTCCAGCAGACTGTATTCGTGGTCCACCGGTTTGGCGGAGTCGCCAAAGCCGAGCATGTCGCAGGCAATCACCCGATAGCGCTGGGTCAGCGGCTGCCAAAGGTAATGCCAGTCCCAACTGGCGGTGGGGAAGCCATGAATGAGCAACAGTGGCTCACCCTGCCCCGCCGTCCAGTAGCGGATGGTCTGGCCACGGAATACGAACGTCTGGCCGCGTTTGCGCCAGACACACAGGGGGATCTCGGCGAGTGCCATTAGAGTTTATAACCCGCGTCTTGTTTATCGAGTTTGCGCAGCAGCGCCGGCCAGGCCAGCGCGCCGCCCATCCCTTGAGCGCTTTTGGTGACGCCGGCGATCATCGCCTTGGCGCCCGCCAGAATCTGCGGTTCGATGGCGATCAATTCGGCGCCACCGTTCTGCGCCAGCACCTGGATATCGCAGGCACGCTGGAAGGTAAACATCATCAGAAACGTGTCGGCGATGGTCGCGCCGCAGGTCAACAGACCATGGTTGTGCAGCATCAGGAAATTGTTTTCGCCGAGGTCGGCTTGCAGTCGCGCCTTCTCTTCATGGTTAAGCGCAACACCTTCGTAGGCGTGATAAGCCAGGCTGGACAGGACAAATAATGATTGTTGGCTGATCGGTAAAATACCTTGTTTCTGCGCCGACACCGCGACACCCGCCGCGGTATGGGTGTGCAGCACGCAGACGACATCGTGACGAACCTCGTGCACCGCGCTGTGGATGGTGTAACCGGCCGGGTTGATCTCGTAAGGGCTGTCCATCAGCTTGTTGCCGGCCTGATCGACCTTGACCAGGCTGGATGCGGTAATCTCGTGGAACATCAGCCCGAACGGGTTGATCAGAAAATCTTCGGTACCGGGGACCTTGGCCGAGATGTGGGTGAAAATCAGGTCATCCCAGCCATTAAGGGCAACCAGACGATAGCAGGCGGCCAGGTCGACGCGGGTCTGCCACTCGGCGGCACTGACCTGGTCTTTGACACTGTGTGGCGATTGGACGGGGGCTACGTTCACGGCAAGGAACCTCTAATTTTTATTCTTGGGGTTTCTATTGTTTACCGACGTTACAACAGTCTAGTCACCCCCCGGGGATCGTGTAGTTGCATTGGCAGCCAGCTTGATGGCCTAGCGAGTCAGTACGCCAACGAACCTGGATCCATGTCAAAGTACTGCCGCCAACAATGGTGCGGCGAATAGATTTAGCAGCCCCGTCAGAACCATGACTAACCCCGCCACCGAGCCCTCTTCACCCCCCACTTCATGTGCTCGACTGACCCCGGCACCGTGAGCACCGACACCAAACAGCGCCCCTCGAGCCAAGGCACTGCGCAGGGGCAACCACTTGAGCAGAATGCCGCCGAGCATCGCCCCGAACACCCCGGTGAACATCACAAACACCGCCGTCAGTTCCGGTACGCCACCCAGGTCCCGGGCCAGCGGCATGGCAAAAGGCGTGGTGATCGAGCGCGGCACCAGCGACATCGTCACCGAACTGTCCAGCGCCAGCGCCTTGGCCAGCCCGAACGAACTGCCGATGGACGCCGCGCTGCCCGCCAGCATCCCAAGCAACAATGCCGGCCAATGCCGCATCAGCATCTGCCGCTGCCGCCAGATCGGCAGTGCAAAAGCGACGGTAACCGGCCCCAGCACCAGCATCAGCCAATGGGTGTTGCTCGAATATTCGGCATACGCGGTGTGCAGCGGCACAGCGAGCGCCAACAGCAAGGCTGGAACCAGAATCAGTGGCGACAACACATAGCGCCCGGTGCGCCGATAGATCCAGCGACTGAACAGATAGGCCAGCAGCGTGAAGGCCAGCCAGAACATCGGCATCAGCTCAAGCTTCACGAGACCTCCTCCACCGCACCACCAGTTCCACGGTAAAGGCGGTCACCAGCATCACCATCAACGTGCTGACGCCGATCACCAACAAAATTCGCCAACCGTCGCTACGCAGCAGACTGCCGTAATCGAGCAGGCCATTTTGAGTGGAGAGCTGGAACTGGGTGGCAGCCTGTTGACGAAGGACCCGCAGTTCGCCTTCCAGCCTTTCTGCGATGAACCGCTGGATGCCCTGCTGCCGGCCGATCATCCGCTGGCGTCTAAGACTGTGATTGGGCTGGAGGAATTGGCCGACACGCCATTCCTGCTGTATCAGCGCAGCTTCGTGCTCAACGACCGCTTGCTGCAAGCCTGCCAGCAACTGGGTTTTACGCCGAAGGAAGGTGGTCGCAGCGGCCAGGCTGACTTTCTTGCGGCGCTGGTGGCTGCCGGTCAAGGTGTGGTGCTCTTGCCGCGCGTGGTGGCTCGTGGGCTGGTGCGGCCAGGCGTGGTGCGCCTGACCTTGAACGCACCGGGTTATCTGCGTTGGGATATCGCCTTCATCTGGCGTCAGGGCGCGTACTTGTCAAAAGCCGCGCAAGCCTGGCTCGCCCTACTGCGCGAGCGACCGGTCAGCCCCGCAGAACGCTGACCAACTCCTTCAGCCAAGGCTCGGCGTCGGTTTCCGGCGTCACGCTTTCGCTGGCGTCCAGGCGCAGCATGGGCAGGACTTCGCGTAGGCCCAGTTCGCCGAACAATTCGCGCATCAACTCGCCGCCGCCACAAAACGTGTCGCCGTAACTCGCATCGCCCAGGCCAATCACGGCGCCCGGCAAGCCACGCCAGGCAGCAGGCAACTGGTCGCGAATGGCGAAATACAACGGTTGCAGGTTGTCCGGCAACTCGCCCATGCCGGTGGTCGAGGTCACCGCCAGGAAGGCTTCGGGACCAAAGGCCTGAACATCGGCGAGGCTTGCACGCGGGTTGTGCCAGGCTTCGAAACCCGCAGCTTTTAAAATATTTGCGGCGTGGCGGGCGACTTCTTCAGCCGTGCCGTACACCGAGCCGGAAAGGATGGCGACTTTCATCAATCTGATCCTGAAGCTGAGTAAAAAGACGGGGATATTAACAGCCGTGGCAAAAAAGCTGCGATTGACTCTCAATTAACGCTGGTGGCCAGTAGAAAGTTCTCAGTGTTCTTTTAGAATGCATCCCACAATCAAATTGGAAAGGACTCTCCGATGATTAACGCCCACCTGCTGCAAATGGTGATCAACGCTTCCAATGACGGCATCGTGATTGCCGAAAAGGAAGGCGAGCAGGACAACATCCTGATTTACGTCAACCCGGCATTCGAACGCCTGACGGGTTACACCAGCGAAGAAATCCTCTACCAGGATTGCCGTTTTCTTCAGTCCGGGGACCGCGACCAGGAAGCTCTCCCGTTGATTCGCGAGGCCTTGAGCAGTGGCGGTTCCTGCCGGGAAATCCTCAGAAATTATCGCAAGGACGGCACGCCGTTCTGGAACGAGCTGTCCCTTTCGACGGTGAAGAACCCCGACGACGGACAGACTTATTTCGTCGGTGTGCAGAAAGATGTCACCGTACAGGTCAAGGCGCAGCAGCGAGTGGCGCAGTTGGAGGCGCAATTGGCTGAGGTCCAGGCCGAGCTTGCCGCACTAAAAGCGACGAACGGCGAAAACAAAACGAAGAATTGATTGTCATTAACTACAATCACCAGTGACTTTGTAACTATTTCTGTCGAGCAGATCATGCAACGCGACGCACTCCTGACTCAGGATGAGCTGGATTTTATCCAGACCATGCAACACAACCCGCAACTCAATGTGCGGGATGCGACGTCGAGCCTGCTCGTCAACGGTGGTTCACAGATCCGTGACTTACTCACGCGCCTTGCCGCTCATGAGCAAGTCACCATCCAGGCCAACTTCGAAAATCAGCAAATGACCTTCCCGCTGCACCTGGTGGAAGACGAGTTTCATGCGCTGCATTTACGCCTCGGCGTCCCCAGCATTTATGAAGACGGACCGATGGTCCGGCCATGGCGCCTGGTACTCGAAGAACCGGTAGCGCTGGAGAATGCCAATGGCCAGCCCGGTACTATGTGGGTGCACGAAGTGTCGTTCAAAGGGGTCTTGCTGGAAGTTCGCAACAAGACCAAACCGCCCAAACATTTCGCCTTGTGGTTCAGCCCGTCCGGCTATGAGCGCATCGCGTTGCGCGGCGCCTTCGAGAAAGAAACCAAGAACGGCTTCTATGCCTATCAGTTGAATCAGGATGATAAGGACGAAACCGAGCGTCTACGCCAATACATTCTTCAGCAGCATCGGCTGACGCATCCGGCCATGCATCTCTGATTCAAGTGTCCAGGTTGCCTGTCAGGAACTGTTTCAGACGCTGACGCATGACCAATCCTTCGTTACCCAGACATCCAATCGACGAGCCAGCCAGGTTCTCCTGCACCAGATTGGACGCATCCCCCGCCAGCATCAACTGACAATCCAGGCTCAAGGCCAGGCGCTTCAATCGCCGTGGCAACTCGGGCGCAGGCGCGTGATTGGAAACCAGCACCAGCGCCTGGGGTTTGACTCTTTCGCAGACCAGGGTCAACTCATCGAATGGCTGACCGATAGCCAACACTTGAATAGCCGAATCGACACTGCTCAGGAACAGCGCCGTTACCAGCACTTCGAGTTCACGACACTGAGCGTTCAGGGCGCAGACAATCACCCGTCGCGGCTGCATGACACGCACCAGCAGCAGGCGTTGCAACACTCGGGAGCGCAGAAAACCATCCAGGAAAAACCACTCGCTGGCCTGACCGAACGCTTCATGGCGCTGCAGCAGTTGCTTCCAGAGTGGAAGCAAAATGTCCTGAAACACGACAGTCAGGGGATAACTGGAAAAGATCTGTCCATAGACCTGCTCCAGTTGAACCTCGTCAAAGGCACTCACCGCCGACTGAACCTGTTGCTGCCATTGCGTGTAGTCAGCGTGTACGAGTTCATTCGGGATGATGTGCGACAGGGTCTGAAGCGGTGCAATCCTGGTCAGTATCTTGCCAACCTTACTGACGGCAACGCCGCGTTCGATCCAACCAAGGATGCTGTGCACACGATCGATATCGGTCATCGAATACAGTCTGTGCCCACTTTCGGTGCGCGTGGGCTGTATCAGCCCATAGCGGCGCTCCCATGCACGTAGCGTGACCGGGTTGACCCCCGTCAGGCGCGCCACTTCGCGTATCGGAAACAGTTCTTCCTGCTCGAGGGGAATATCGGGCTGCAATACACGGACAACGTCAGTCAGGACAGGCATTTTACAATTCTACGTCCATGTATAAATTGGATCCCATTCTACCTCCCCTGCCCCCATACCATTCAAGACGTTGATGGCGACGAATGTCACTGACGTTCCAGGCAGAATCAGGAATAATCCTTGCTTGTTCCAAGACGCAGCCCTCCACCCCGGCGCTGCGCCTGGCGAAACTCCTATCCGGAGCGACGCGATTGTCATACGGAGATACACAATGTCTACCTCACCCGTCACGCTGATGGTTGCGCGCCGCGTCGCCGATGGGCGTTATCAAGACCTGATCGCCTGGTTGCACGAAGGCGAACAACTGGCCACCGATTTTGCCGGTTATCTCGGTTCTGGCGTGCTCGCTCCGCCGCCCGACGATGACGAATTCCAGATTATTTTCCGCTTCGCAGACGAGCAGACGCTGCATGCCTGGGAACATTCCGTCTCACGCACCGCCTGGCTTGGCCGCGGCAGCGACTTGTTTGCCCATCCAACGGAACATCGTGTCAGCGGCATCGAAGGCTGGTTCGGCGCGGCCGGCCAGCGCCCACCACGCTGGAAACAGGCCGTGGCGATCTGGTTGGCATTCTTTCCGGTTTCCCTGCTGTTCAACTTTGTCCTCGGGCCATTGCTGAGCGACATGGGCCTGCTGAGCCGGGTGTTCATCAGCACCTTGTGCTTGACCCCTCTGATGGTCTACTTCTTCATTCCGCTGTCGACCCGCCTTCTGGCCAGCTGGCTGAACACCCCACCGGCACGGCCGTTGCCCGCCGAGCCCTCCACCCAGAACAGCTAAAAGATCGCAGGCTTCGCCAGCTCCTACAAAAGCGTGACCGTACCGCGCCCTGTAGGAGCTGCCGCAGGCTGCGATCTTTTCAGGGGCAAGACACCTCTCGTCGCTGGTATAGTTTTGCTCTTACCGCGACGCGAGCCGTTCATGACCTCTTTCGTAGCCCCAATCCTCATCACCGGTGCCGGCCAACGTGTCGGCCTGCACTGTGCGCAGCGTTTGCTCGAGGATGGCCAGCCGGTGATCTTCAGCTTCCGCAGTGAACGCCCCGGCGTGCAAATTCTGCGCGACCTGGGAGCGACCGCGGTGTTTGCCGACTTCTCCACTGAAGCCGGAATCTTCGCGTTCATCAGCGAACTGAAAAACCACACCGACAGCCTGCGGGCGATTGTCCATAACGCCTCCGAATGGCTGGCCGAAACCCCGGACACCGACGCCGCAGCCTTCACCCGCATGTTCAACGTCCACATGCTGGCGCCCTACCTGATCAATCTGCATTGTGCCGACTTGCTGCAACGCTCAAGCCCCGCCGACATCGTGCACATCAGCGACGACGTGACCCGCAAGGGCAGCAGCAAGCACATTGGTTACTGCGCCAGCAAAGCCGGGCTCGACAGCCTCACCCTGTCCTTCGCCGCGAAATACGCGCCGACAATCAAGGTCAACGGTATCGCGCCAGCCCTGCTAATGTTCAACCCCGACGACGACGCGGCGTACCGCGCCAAGGCACTGGCCAAGTCCGCGCTCGGTATCGAACCCGGCTGCGAAGTGATCTACCAGAGCCTGCGTTATTTGCTCGACAACCCTTATGTCACCGGCACGACCCTGACCGTCAATGGCGGACGGCACATCAAATAAGCGGCCCCCGCGAGGATGTTCCATGACGTTATCCCTGTCCCAGAGCTACCGCGAGATCCTCATCGGCCTTGGTGAAAACCCCGACCGCGAGGGCCTGCAAGACACCCCGGCTCGCGCGGCAAAAGCCATGCAGTACCTCTGCCATGGTTATGAGCAAAGTGTCGAAGAGATCGTCAACGGCGCGCTGTTCGCTTCCGATGCCGATGAAATGATCATCGTCGACAACATCGAGCTGTACTCGCTCTGCGAACATCACATGCTGCCCTTCATCGGCAAGGCGCATGTGGCTTATATTCCAACGGGCAAAGTGCTGGGCCTGTCGAAAATTGCACGACTGGTGGACATGTTCGCCCGTCGCCTGCAAATCCAGGAAAACCTCACCCGGCAAATCGCCGACGCGGTGCAGCAAGTGACCGGTGCGGCGGGCGTCGCGGTGGTCATCGAAGCCAAGCACATGTGCATGATGATGCGCGGCGTCGAGAAACAGAATTCGACCATGAACACCTCGGTGATGCTCGGCGCCTTCCGCGAGTCGAGCAACACCCGACAGGAGTTCCTGCAATTGATTGGACGGAGCAAGTAGCAATGCCACAACTTCAACCAGGAACGGCACGCATCCGGGTCAAGGACCTGTGCCTGCGAACCTTCATCGGGATCAACGAGGATGAAATCCTCAACAAGCAGGATGTACTGATCAACCTGACCATCCTCTATGCCGCTCAGGAAGCGGTGCGTGACAACGACATCGATCACGCGCTGAATTACCGCACCATCACCAAGGCGATCATCGCCCACGTGGAAGGCAATCGCTTCGCCCTGCTCGAGCGCCTGACTCAGGAAATTCTCGATCTGGTCATGGCCAACGAGTCGGTGTTGTACGCCGAGGTCGAAGTCGACAAGCCCCACGCCCTGCGATTCGCCGAGTCGGTGTCGATTACCCTGGCCGCGAGCCGCTGACCGCGTCTGGCGCATTGTTCGCCAGGCTTTTATCATCCGCGCCACGATTTGATTGCACAGAGCCCCGCCATGAACGACCAACAACGCCTGGAACTCGAAGCCGCCGCCTTTCGCCGGCTGGTCGCCCACCTGGACAGCCGCAAGGATGTGCAGAACATCGACCTGATGAACCTCTCCGGTTTCTGCCGCAACTGCTTGTCCAAGTGGTACAAGGCCGCTGCCGACGAACGCCAGATCGAGGTCAGCCTCGACGACGCCCGCGAAGTGGTTTACGGCATGCCGTACGCCGAGTGGAAAGCCCAATACCAGCAAGAAGCCAACGCCGAACAACAAGCGGCGTTCGCCAAAGGAAAACCCAATGAGTGATTTGAACACCCTGCGCGCCAGCCTCAAGAGCGGCGAACACGTTTTTGCCGACACCCTGGCCTTCATCGCCGCCGGCTACGACTATCAGCCTCAGGCTTTCAACAACGGCGGCGTGGAAAACGCAGCCGGGCAGAATGAAGGCTCGTGCAAGACCCTGGGTCTGGCGCTGCTGGAAGGCTTGAGCGATGAAGAAGCGCTGTTGGCGTTCGGCGAGCATTACCGTTCGGTGGTGGCGACGCCTGAGGGCAGCGATCACGGCAATATCCGCGCGCTGATTGCTCATGGCCTGACCGGTGTGAAGTTCACTCAACAGCCGCTGACTCGCCGCTGACTCAAAATCAAAAGATCGCAGCCTCGTTTCACTCGACAGCTCCTACAGGGATTGTATTTCGCTGTAGGAGCTGTCGAGTGAAACGAGGCTGCGATCTTTTGACCTTCACCGCACATCCCGACTTTTAAGATTGACCCGGCGACTTTATTTCGTTTGCCGGGCACCGCTGCTCACGGCTTAGATAAAAAGAAGCATCCCTTCTTCAGAGTCGGTCATCCATGAGCAGCGAAACCATCAGCCAGTCGATCAACATCGTTCATCCCGTCACGCTCAGCCACGGCAAAAATGCCGAGGTCTGGGACACCGATGGCAAACGCTACATCGACTTCGTCGGCGGCATCGGTGTATTGAACCTCGGCCATTGCCATCCGCGCATCGTCGAGGCCATTCGCGAACAAGCCACCCGGCTGACCCACTACGCGTTCAACGCCGCTCCGCATGCGCCCTACATCGAACTGATGGATCGTCTCGCCGCGTTTATTCCGGTGAACTACCCGGTCAGCGGCATGCTCACCAACAGCGGCGCTGAAGCGGCGGAAAACGCCCTGAAGATCGTCCGTGGCGCCACCGGTCGCACGGCCGTCATCGCCTTCGACGGCGCCTTCCATGGCCGCACCCTCGCCACGCTCAACCTCAACGGCAAAGTCGCGCCCTACAAACAGAAAGTCGGCGTGCTGCCGGGTCCGGTTTTTCACCTGCCCTTCCCGAGCAAGGACAACGGCGTGACCTGCGCGGAGGCACTGAAAGCCATGGACCGGCTGTTCAGCGTCGAGATCGACGTTGATGACGTCGCCTGTTTTATTGTCGAACCGGTGCAGGGCGAATCGGGCTTCCTGACGCTGGACGTGGAGTTCGCCCAGGCGCTACGTCGCTTCTGTGATGAAAAAAACATCCTGCTGATCGCTGATGAAATCCAGTCCGGCTTCGGTCGCACCGGCCAGCGCTTTGCATTTTCGCGACTGGGCATTGAGCCGGACTTGATCCTGCTGGGCAAAAGCATCGCCGGCGGTGTGCCGCTGGGTGCGGTGGTCGGGCGCAAGTCGCTGCTCGACACCTTGCCCAAGGGCGGACTGGGCGGCACCTATTCGGGCAACCCGATTGCCTGCGCCGCGGCGTTGGCGACCCTGGATGAAATGACTGACGCGCACCTACAAGCCTGGGGCACGCAACAGGAAGAAGCGATTGTCAGCCGCTACCAATCCTGGCGCGCCAGCAAGCTGTCGCCGTATCTGGGCCGCTTGACCGGCGTTGGCGCGATGCGCGGCATCGAGCTGGTCAATACCGACGGCACACCGGCATCGGCGCAGTTGACGCAGCTGCTGGCGTTGGCACGAGACGCCGGTTTGCTGCTGATGCCCAGCGGCAAATCACGGCACATCATCCGGCTTCTGGCGCCGTTGACCACTGAGGCGGCGGTGCTGGAAGAAGGGCTGGATATTCTCGAGGCCTGCCTGGCGAACCTTTCCTGAAAAGCAAACTGCGATCCGGCGGACAGCCTGACCGCTGCACGTATTGATAGCTACCCCGGTACCGAGGATTTTTGCGCACAGACACTGCCCGCCCTACCGGCGACTGCAAGCGCCACGCAACAAGCCAGTAACGAGAATGCGGCGAATGCGCCCATCACATGTAGATAAGGCAACACGTGATTCCAGGCTCGAGCCACCCCCAGGAAAGCGGCGAATAGCCAACCGCTCATGGAAAACGCACCCAACAAGGCGAGCCGCGTGCGGCCTGCACTGCGCAGTGCGACGAATGGAGCCTTTTGCAGCAACGGGAAGCCGACTCGATGCAATAATGCACCGTTGAGACTCAGCAGCGCGACGACAGTTACCTTGGCCCAGAGTTTCTGATTGAGCAGATACGCGTCGCCTTCATTGAGATAACCCTGAAGCACCAGCAACAGTCCGCTTGCCCAAAGGGCCAGCAGTGCGAGGCTGACGATCTTCTGAGTT
The DNA here is from genome assembly GCF_044760065.1 of Pseudomonas sp. NPDC098740. Taxonomy (NCBI): domain Bacteria; kingdom Pseudomonadati; phylum Pseudomonadota; class Gammaproteobacteria; order Pseudomonadales; family Pseudomonadaceae; genus Pseudomonas; species Pseudomonas sp. NPDC098740. The sequence goes on from NZ_JBIWAM010000005.1 coordinate 282,831, forward strand.
TCATCAAGGTACTCAAGCCTCGCCTGGTCCAGTATTTCCTTGCGCCAACTCCAAAGCTTGTGATCCGCCTGCAACACCCTCCCCAGGGCAATACATGTAGCGAGCAGATGACCGTATACGAGAAGCATTTTGAGCATTGCCTTGACCTTATTATTGTTTTGGCGCTGCGTTCCCTGCTTCGCTGAATTGAAAACGAATGATACAAATTTGCAATTGCATTTTCAAGATGAGCATTCGTTTGTAGGTGCTGGCACCGACCGCGATACAACTGTCATCACACATGGAGGCGGTCATTCCTGTGGCGGATGATGGAGCCGGTCGGCAACCACCACAACACTGTTGTTCGAATCCAGTTCTATGCCACAAAAGGCTTTCAGATTAGCGATGTCAAAAAAATACCCCTCATCGAGGGGTATTTGTGTAGTTACAATCTAGAAAGACCCTAACTATGTATTCCTAGGTGGGGGAATAACCGAGGCCTGTTTTTTCATTGCAACGCAATCAGAACGAAGCGTTCTGCAGATCGTCGAGGTAACGCTCGGCGTCCAGTGCCGCCATGCAGCCAGCGCCGGCCGAGGTGATGGCCTGACGGTAAACGTGGTCAGCCACGTCACCGGCAGCAAAGATGCCTTCGAGGCTGGTGGCAGTAGCGTTGCCGTCACGGCCGCCCTGCACGACCAGGTAGCCGTCTTTCAAGGTCAGCTGACCTTCGAACAACGACGTGTTCGGGGTGTGGCCGATGGCGATGAACACGCCGTCGACTGTCAGCTCGTCGAAGCTGCCGTCGTTGTTCTTCAGGCGGGCACCGGTCACGCCCATGTTGTCGCCCAGAACTTCGTCCAGAGTCGAGTTCAGCTTCAAGACGATCTTGCCTTCGGCAACACGGGCATTCAGCTTGTCGATCAGGATCTTCTCGGCGCGGAAGGTTTCGCGACGGTGGATCAAGGTCACTTTGCTGGCGATGTTGGCCAGGTACAGCGCCTCTTCAACAGCGGTGTTGCCGCCACCGACCACGGCCACTGGCTTGTTGCGGTAGAAGAACCCATCGCAGGTTGCGCAGGCCGAAACACCTTTGCCCATGAACGCTTCTTCCGACGGCAGGCCCAGGTAACGAGCGCTGGCGCCGGTGGCGATGATCAAGGCGTCGCAGGTGTAGGTCGCGCTGTCGCCGGTCAGGGTGTACGGCTTGGCAGCGAAGTCCACGGCATTGATGTGATCGAAGACGATTTCGGTTTCAAAGCGCTCGGCGTGCTCTTTCATGCGGTCCATCAGCGCCGGGCCGGTCAGGCCGTGGACGTCGCCCGGCCAGTTATCGACTTCGGTGGTGGTGGTCAGTTGACCGCCGGCTTGCATGCCGGTGATCAGCAGTGGCTTGAGGTTGGCACGGGCGGCATAAACCGCGGCGCTGTAACCGGCAGGGCCGGAACCGAGAATAATCACTCGCGAATGACGGACTTCAGACATGACCTGCTCCTGTTGACCGGCCCTAAACATCTGGCGCGGAACGCCGGGTTGCCGGCGGGAATAAAAAAGGACCGTTGAAAGCACTTGGGGAAGGCTTGAGCTCGACAGTCCTGTGAAAAGTATGGGGTGCAGCGTATCGAGGGGGCGAAGATTAAGGAAATACGGTTTAACAATCCAGCTCATAGGCGGTCTCTATCCCATCACGATGGATACATAGGCGCCTTTGTTACAGTTAATGTCGATGCTGCTACCGCGCTTTCGCCTGTCAGGCAAAGCCGGTAAGGTCGGCGCGTTTCCCCTTTGCTCGGAGCACGTTATGCCCGCCCCCGTTCTGTCCGGCCCGCAATACCTGCGCGAAGGCCTCAAGCTGGTCCTGAGCCCAAGCCTGCGTTTGTTTGTGCTGTTGCCGCTGATGATCAACCTGGTGCTGTTCGTCGGATTGATCTACCTGGCCAGCCATCAATTCAGCCTATGGGTCGATACGTTGATGCCGTCCCTGCCCGACTGGCTGAGTTTTCTCGGTTATGTGCTCTGGCCGTTGTTCGTGGTGCTGGTGGTGTTGATGGTGTTCTTCACCTTCACCATGTTGGCCAACATCATCGCCGCGCCATTCAACGGCTTCCTCGCGGAAAAAGTCGAAGTCGTGGTGCGTGGCACCGACGACTTCCCGTCCTTCAGCTGGGGCGAGCTGATCGAAATGATCCCCCGCACCCTGGCCCGGGAGATGCGCAAGCTCGGCTACTTCCTGCCGCGCGCCATCGGGTTGTTCATCCTCTCGTTCATTCCTGTGGTGAACATCATCGCTGCACCACTGTGGTTGCTGTTCGGGGTGTGGATGATGGCGATCCAGTACATCGACTACCCGGCGGACAACCACAAACTCGGCTGGAACGAGATGCTCGCCTGGCTGCGCGAGAAGCGCTGGCAGAGCATGAGTTTCGGCGGCAGTGTTTATCTGGTGCTGCTGATTCCGGTGGTCAACATCCTGATGATGCCGGCCGCCGTGGCGGGTGCAACGTTGTTCTGGGTGCGTGAACGTGGCGCGGAAAACCTGGTAGTCCAGCGCTGATTCGGTCACAAATTCATCATCCCACCGTCACACTGACGACATGGCCTCAGCCGACACTGAGGTCATGACGACAGCTCTGCATATCACTCTGATCACCGAAACCTTCCCTCCCGAAATCAACGGAGTGGCCAATACCCTCGGCCGCTTGTGCGACGGTTTGCGCGCGCGCGGGCATCAGGTGGAATTGGTGCGACCGCGTCAGGGTTGCGATCAGCAGCGGGTCAGCGACGATGCGTTGTTGCTGTGCCGAGGCTGGCCGCTGCCGGGCTATCCGGGTCTGCAATGGGGTCAGTCGTCGATGCACAAGCTGTTGCGGCGCTGGAAGCGTCATCGGCCGGACGTGCTGTACATCGCCACGGAAGGACCGCTGGGATTGTCCGCGTTGCGCGCGGCGCGGCGCTTGGGGATTTCGGTGGTCAGCGGTTTTCACACCAATTTCCAGCAGTACTCCAGTCAGTATGGGCTTGGACTGCTGACGCGATTGCTGACCCACTACTTGCGCTGGTTTCATAATCGTTCGACGCTGACCCTGGTGCCGAGCGTGAGCCAAAGAATGGAACTGGAGCGCCGGCATTTCGAGCGCCTGGCGTTGCTGTCGCGTGGGGTCGACAGCCAGTTGTTTCACCCGACCAAGCGGCTGACGTCGCTACGCGAACAGTGGGATTTGGCCGACAGTGACATTGCCGTCATCCATGTAGGACGCCTGGCACCGGAGAAAAATCTCGGCTTGCTTAAGCGCAGTTTCGAAAGGCTGCGTACGACTTATCCACAGAAAAACCTGAAGTTGATCGTGATCGGCGACGGCCCGCAACGAGTGGTCCTGGAGAAAGAACTGCCCGAGGCGATTTTCTGTGGCTCTCAACGCGGCGAAGCCTTGGCCAGTCACTATGCGTCGGGAGATGTGTTTCTGTTTCCGAGCCTGACCGAGACGTTCGGCAACGTGGTGCTTGAGGCACTGGCTTCGGGTTTGGGTGTGGTGGCTTACGATCAAGCGGCGGCGGCTCAGCACATTCGCCATGGCTACAACGGTGTACTGGCGATGCCGGGGGACGAAGAGGCGTTTTGCGATGCGGCGTGTTGGCTGTTGGAGGAGCGCGAAACCTTGCGCTGCGTGCGGCTTAACGCGCGTCAGCATGCGAGTCGCCAAGGGTGGGCAGCGATTATCGAGCAGTTTGAAGGGCAGTTGCGCGGGGCTTGTGTTGGGGAGCAAGTGGTGCCGAATGCACCGATCGCGCCCTGAATTTTTGGTGACATTGAGTCAGCCATCGTCGGAACGCCGCCCGGAGCAAGCTCGCTCCCACATTCGACCGCATGTCTCTGGAAGAACGCGGTCACCTGTGGGAGCGAGCTTGCTCCGGGCGGCGTTCCGACGATGGCGTCAGTGAAAGCGCCGCTTAAACCAGAGTCATCAACGCCTCACGGCTGAACGGCAGGATGTCTTCTTCACGGCCGTCACGCACTTTCTGCGCCCAGTCCGGGTCCACCAGCAGCGCACGACCTACCGCCACCAGATCGAACTCATCATTGTTCAAACGCTCCAGCAGTTTTTCCAGGCTGGCCGGCTGCGCGATCTTGTCGGTGTTGACCATGAACTGCAGGAACTCGCCATCCAGGCCGACACTGCCCACGGTGATGGTCGGTTTACCGGTGAGTTTGCGGGTCCAGCCGGCCAGGTTCAGCTCGGAACCGTCGAACTCCGGCTCCCAGAAACGACGCGTCGAGCAGTGGAAAATATCCACGCCGGCGTCGGACAATGGCTTGAGGAATTCACCCAGTGCCTCCGGGGTTTGCACCAGACGCGCGGTGTAATCCTGCTGCTTCCACTGAGAGAAACGGAAAATAATCGGGAAGCCTTCGCCGACCGCTGCACGCACCGCCTGGATCAGTTCAATGGCGAAACGCGAACGGTTGGCCAGGCTGCCGCCGTATTCGTCGGTGCGCTGGTTACTGCCTTCCCAGAAGAACTGGTCCACGAGGTAGCCGTGGGCACCGTGAATTTCCACGCCGTCCATGCCGATGCTCTGGGCATCTTTGGCGGCCTGGGCAAATGCGGCGATCACGTCCTGGATATCTTGCTTGGTCATGCCGTGAACCACGACCTGACCGTCCTTCAATTTCTCCGACGGACCGTAACCCGGCACGCTGGCGTCCGGCTCGGTGCCGATGCGGCGCACGCTGCCGACATGCCACAGCTGAGGAACGATCTTGCCGCCTTCAGCATGAACAGCCTCGACTACTTTTTTCCATCCAGCCAGCGGCGCTTCGCCGTAGAAATGCGGCACGTTCGGGTAACCGTTGGAAGCCTTGTGGCCGACGGTGGTGCCTTCGGTGATGATCAGACCCACACCCGCAGCAGCGCGACGACGGTAGTACTCGATCACTTTGGAATTGGGAACGCCACCCGGCGAAAACGAACGGGTCATCGGCGCCATGACGACGCGGGTCGGCAGTTCGAGGGTGCCGAGGTGGAACGGTTTGAACAGGGCTTTGACGGGCATGGGACGCTCCACGGGAAATGACTTTATGACGGCGATAATATGGAGAGTCGCAAGCCTTGAACAGCACTATTGATTTAAGTGATTAAGGATTAGAAACGAAAAAAGATCGCAGCCTTCGGCAGCTCCTACGGGTGTTCACATTCCCACGTAGGAGCTGCCGAAGGCTGCGATCTTTTGATCTTTCTCTTCAGCTCAGGGCTTTTTCAATCGCATGAACGACAGACGGATCATCCGGCGCCGTGCGCGGCGAGAACCGCGCCAGCACGCGACCATCCTTGCCCAGCAGGAATTTTTCGAAGTTCCAGGTAATGTCACCGGGAAATTCAGCACCCTCGCCCGCCAGCAGACGGTACAGCTGATGACGATCATGACCGTTGACTTCCAGCTTGCTGGACAACGGAAAGCTCACGCCGTAGTTGAGGCTGCAAAACTCCTGGATCTCTTGCTCGGTACCCGGTTCCTGCCCGGCAAACTGGTTGCACGGCAGGCCCAGCACGCTGAAGCCTTTGTCCTTGTATTGCTGGTAGAGGTTTTCCAGCGCCGCGTACTGAGGGGTCAAGCCACATTTGGAGGCGACGTTGACCACCAGCACGACGTGCCCTTTGAAGGGCGCCAGAGGTAGCTCCTGACCATCCAGGCCTGTCAATTTAAGGTCGTGAAAAGCACTCATGACGAACTCCAGATTCCCGTGTTCTTCTCGAAACAGCCACTTGGCGGTGTCACCAGGGACAGCCGCGGACTAAAAAGGCGCCCCTCGGGCGCCTCTCCAGTTCTCGAAAGCTTAGCGCAGAAAATCAGTGGTGATGACCACCTTCGCCATGGACGTGACCATGAGCGATTTCTTCCTGGCTGGCGTCACGAATGTCGATGATCTTGACCTGGAAATTCAGGCGCTGACCGGCCAACGGGTGGTTGCCATCGACGGTGACATCGTCGCCGTCCAGATCGCGAATGGTGACGATCTGCATCTGGCCGTCCGGAGCGGATGCGTGGAACTGCATACCCACTTCCAGCTCGTCGACGCCTTCGAACATGCTGCGGCTCAACGTGCTGACCAGTTCGGCAGCGTATTCGCCGTAGGCATCTTCAGGTTCTACGGCAACCGTCAGTTCGTCACCGACTGCTTTGCCTTCCAGCGCCTTTTCCAGGCCCGGAATGATGTTACCTGCGCCTTGCAGGTAGACCAGCGGCGCGCCGCCGGCGGAGCTGTCGATGACCTCACCAGCGTCGTTGGTCAGGGTATAGTCGATGGAGACAGCCTTATTGGCGGCGATCAGCATGGGGCGAGACCTTTTGCATAAGAATGAAGAATGGCCAAGTTTAGCGAAGCAATCGCCCGAAAGCGAACACAACCCGGACAGACGGGTGACGGCGAAAGGCTCGACGGTCACAGGCTTCCATCAAGATGAGGACGGGCACTGGGTGGCCGAGCTTTCCTGCGGTCACACCCAGCACCTGCGCCACCAGCCACCGTGGCAATCGCGCGCCTGGGTCCTGGACTCCACGCAACGTATTAAAAAAATAGGCCAGCCCTTTGATTGCGGTTGGTGCGCACAAGGCTCGGTTAGCGCTAACCTTGGCGACTGAATTTCGGTAGAAGGCCAGTCATAGGCGTTCACCATTGCCATGCACCTTTAGAGAATCCGCATGCAAACTTTTTTTATCGCACCCACCGATTTTGGTGTGGGTCTGACCTCCATCAGCCTCGGGCTGGTACGTACCCTTGAGCGGGCCGGCCTCAAGGTCGGCTTTTTCAAACCGATTGCCCAGCCGCATCCGGGCGACACCGGGCCTGAACGGTCCACTGAACTGGTGGCGCGCACTCACGGTTTGAAACCGCCTCAGCCGCTCGGTCTGGCGCACGTCGAGCGCATGCTCGGCGACGGTCAGCTGGACGAGTTGCTCGAAGAAATCATCACCCTCTATCAGCAGGCGGCAGTCGGCAAGGATGTGCTGATCGTAGAAGGCATGGTCCCGACCCGGAGCGCCAGTTATGCCGCGCGGGTCAATCTGCACTTGGCGAAAAGCCTCGACGCCGAAGTGATCCTGGTCTCGGCACCGGAAAACGAAGTGCTGACCGAACTGTCCGGCCGAGTGGAATTGCAGGCGCAATTGTTCGGCGGTCCGAAAGACCCGAAAGTCCTCGGCGTGATCCTCAACAAGGTCAAAACCGAGGAGAGCATGGAGGCCTTCGCCTCACGCCTGAAGGAACACTCGCCATTGCTGCGCAGTGGCGATTTCCGTCTGCTGGGTTGCATCCCGTTCCAGCCGGAATTGAACGCCCCACGCACCCGCGACGTCGCCGATCTGATGGGCGCGCAGATCCTCAATGCCGGTGATTACGAAACCCGGCGCATGACCAAAATCATCATTTGCGCCCGTACCATGCGCAACACTGTAGAGCTGCTCAAGCCCGGCGTGTTGGTGGTGACGCCCGGTGATCGCGATGACATCATCCTCGCCGTCAGTCTCGCGGCCATGAACGGCGTACCGCTGGCCGGCCTGTTGCTGACCAGCGACACCCTGCCCGACCCGCGCATCATGGACCTGTGCCGTGGCGCGTTGCAGGCTGGCCTGCCGGTGTTGTCGGTGAGCACCGGCTCCTACGACACCGCTAACCAGTTGAACGGTTTGAACAAGGAAATCCCGATCGACGACCGCGAGCGCGCGGAGATCATCACCGACTTCGTCGCCAGCCACCTCGACGCCAAGTGGCTGCACCAGCGCTGCGGCACGCCACGGGAAATGCGCCTGTCGCCCGCCGTGTTCCGTTATCAATTGATCCAGCGCGCCCAAGCCGCAAACAAGCGCATCGTCCTGCCTGAAGGCAGCGAGCCGCTGACCGTGCAAGCCGCAGCGATCTGTCAGGCGCGCGGCATTGCCCGTTGTGTCTTGCTGGCGAAGCCGGCAGACGTCGAAGCCGTGGCTCGCGCCCAAGGCATCGAGCTGCCGCCGGGGCTGGAAATCCTCGACCCGGACCTGATTCGCGAACGCTACGTCGAGCCGATGGTTGCCCTGCGCAAAACCAAAAGCCTCAACGCGCCGATGGCCGAGCAACAACTGGAAGACACCGTGGTGATCGGCACCATGATGCTGGCGCTGGATGAGGTCGACGGCCTCGTGTCCGGCGTCATTCACTCCACCGCCAACACCATCCGCCCGGCCCTGCAGCTGATCAAGACCGCGCCGGGCTGCACGCTGGTGTCGTCAGTGTTTTTCATGCTCTTCCCCGAGGAAGTGCTGGTCTACGGCGACTGCGTGATGAACCCGCACCCGAGCGCCAGCGAACTGGCAGAGATCGCGCTGCAAAGCGCCGACTCGGCAGCCGCCTTCGGCATCACCCCGCGCGTGGCGATGATCAGCTACTCCAGCGGTGAATCGGCCAGCGGCGAAGAAGTCGAGAAGGTTCGCGAAGCGACATTGCTCGCCCACGAGCAACAAAACTCGCTGCTGATCGACGGCCCGTTGCAATACGACGCCGCCGCCAACGAAACCGTTGCCCGGCAACTGGCGCCGAACAGCCAGGTCGCCGGTCGCGCCACAGTGTTCGTGTTCCCCGACCTGAACACCGGCAACACCACCCACAAAGCCGTGCAGCGCAGCGCCGACTGCGTCAGCCTCGGGCCGATGCTGCAAGGCCTGCGCAAACCGGTGAACGACCTGCCGCGCGGCGCGCAAGTCGACGACATCGTCTACACCATCGCGTTGACCGCGATTCAAGCTGCCAACCGACCTTTGGATCTTTAAATGCTGGATTCCCTACCTGCACCGCTGCGAGGCGTGATTGCCTCGCTGCTGTTGGCGCTGAACACGATTGCCTGCTGCACACCGCTGTTCATCGTCGCGATTTTCAAACTGCTATTGCCCTTCCCCGCCGCCCAGCGTTTTACCGATTGGCTGATGAGCCATATCCACGAAGCCTGGATCAGCAACAACAAGGCCTGGATGGACTTGCTCGGACACACGCGCTGGACACTCAGCGGCCTAGAAGGTCTGGACTATCAGCACTCGTATTTGATCACCAGCAACCACCAGAGCTGGGTCGACATCATGGTGTTGCAATACGTGCTGAACCGGAAGATTCGCCCGCTGAAGTTCTTCCTCAAACAGGAACTGATCTGGGTGCCGGTGATTGGTCTGGCTTGGTGGGCGCTCGGCTTTCCGTTCATGAAGCGTTACTCCAAGACCTACCTGGAGAAGCACCCGGAGAAGAAAGGCAAAGACCTGGAAACCACCCGCAAGACCTGCGACAAGTTCCGCCATAACCCGGTGGGGATTTTCAACTTCGTCGAAGGCACGCGTTTCACCGAAGGCAAGCATGCCCAGCAGAAATCGCCGTTCAAGCATCTGCTCAAGCCAAAGGCTGGCGGTATTGCATTTGTGCTGGATGCCATGGGTGAGCAACTCGAAGCCATCGTCAACGTGACCATTCACTATCCGGCCGGCCGTCCCGGTTACTGGGATTTGCTCTGTGGAAATGTGAAGGATGTGGTGGTGCACTTTCAGGAGCTGAAGATTCCGCCGCAGTTCATTGGCAAGAACTACGACCAGGATGGCGAGTATCGACTGCAGTTTCAGGGCTGGATTAATCAGCTGTGGGAAGACAAGGATGCGTTGCTTGCGCAGATGCATCGGGAGTATCCCGCCAAGTAATCAGGTGACTGTACCGGCCCTATCGCGGGCAAGCCCGCTCCCACAGGAATCGAGTCGCACGCAGTAGACGTGTACACCACAAAACCCTGTGGGAGCGGGCTTGCCCGCGATAGCGATCTTGAGGACACAAAAAAACCCGCCGATGATCACTCATCGGCGGTTTTTTTTATTGGCGGCTAACGCTTAGATCGCGCCACGTTTACGCAGCAGATCCAGCACTTGCTTGACGCTTTCTTCCAGCGACAGCGACTGAGTGTCGACCACAAGGTCGGCGTCCAGCGGCACGTCGTACGGGAAGGAATCGCCCGGGATGTTATCCCCGGCCGCTGCGTACAGGCCTTGTGGGTCACGCTCGGCACAGACCGTCGGAGAGGCCTGGACGTAGACCGTCAGCAGACGCTCCTTGCCGATCAGCTCCCTGGCCTGCTCACGACCTTCGGCACTCGGCGCAACGAAGGCTGCCAAGGTCAGCAGACCGGCTTCGTTGAACTGACGCGCAACGTGCGCCGCGCGACGCCAGTTCTCGGTACGCCCGGCGCGGTCCTGTGGCAGACCTTTGTTCAGGTCGTGACGCAAGTTCTGACCATCGAGTACAAACACCGCACGGCCCATGTCGAACAGCTTGCGTTCAACCGCGTAAGCCAGGGTGCTTTTGCCGGCGCCCGACAAGCCGCTGAACAACACGGTGGCCGGTTGCTGGCCGAAGCGCTGGGCGCGTTCTTCGGTGGCGACGTGCGCCAGTTTGCCGTGATGCGTGCTGGTGCCATGGCTCAACGGCTGGGCGATGATCATGCCGGCCGCGACGGTGCCATTGGTTAAACGATCGATGACGATGAACGAACCGGTGGTGCGGTTACTCGCGTAACCGTCCAGCGCGATGGCCGCGTCAAGACTGATCTTGACCCGACCGATCTCGTTCAAGTGCAACGAACTGGCCGGACCTTCTTCCAGGGTGTTCACGTCAACACGGTTGACGATGCTCGTGATCGAACCCGGCACGTAGGTAGTCGCGCGCTTGATGTCGTACTTCTTGCCCGGCAGCATCGGCTCTTCGGCCATCCACACCAGCATGGCGTCGAAGGCGTCAGTCACTTGCGGCAAATTGTCGGCATGCACCAGCAAGTCGCCGCGGGAGATGTCGATTTCGTCTTCCATGGTCAGCGTCACCGCTTGCCCAGGACCGGCGTGCTCCAACTCACCTTCGAAGGTGACGATGGATTTCACACGGCTGCTCTTGCCCGACGGCAGCACAACGACTTCGTCGCCCTTGTGTACGACGCCGCTGGCCAGGGTGCCGGCGAAACCACGGAAGTTCAGGTTCGGACGGTTGACGTACTGCACCGGGAAACGCAGGTCGGTGTAGTTGCGGTCGTTGGCGATCTCGACGGTCTCGAGAATTTCCATCAGCGACTGGCCGGTGTACCACGGCGAACGCTCGGACTTGTTCACCACGTTGTCGCCTTTCAGCGCCGACATCGGCACGAAGGCCATGGTGCTCGGCTTGAACGCGATGCCTTCGGCGAACTTCAGGTAATCGGCCTTGATCGACTCGAAGACTGTTTCGTCGAAGCCGTTGAGGTCCATCTTGTTGATGGCAACAACGATGTGTTTGATGCCGAGCAACGAGGCAATGAAGCTGTGGCGACGGGTCTGGGTCTGCACGCCGTAACGGGCGTCGACCAGGATGATCGCCAGGTCGCAGGTGGACGCACCAGTGGCCATGTTGCGGGTGTACTGCTCATGGCCCGGGGTGTCGGCGATGATGAATTTGCGCTTGGCGGTGGAGAAGTAGCGGTAAGCGACATCGATGGTGATGCCCTGCTCACGCTCGGCCTGCAGGCCGTCGACCAGCAATGCCAGGTCGATGTCATCACCGGTGGTGCCGACTTTTTTCGAGTCGCGGGTAATGGCTTCCAGGTGATCTTCGTAGATCATTTTGGAGTCGTGCAGCAGGCGCCCGATCAGGGTGCTCTTGCCGTCGTCGACGTTGCCACAGGTAAGAAAGCGCAGCATTTCCTTGCGTTCGTGCTGGCCCAGATAGGCGAGGATGTCCTCGCTGATCAAATCAGATGCGTGCGACATGACAACCCCTTAGAAATAACCCTGACGTTTCTTTTCTTCCATCGAGCCTGCGCCATCGTGATCGATGACCCGGCCCTGGCGTTCGGAAGTTCGCGTCAGGAGCATTTCCTGAATGATGTCGGTCAGGCTGGTGGCCTCGGACTCGACCGCACCGGTCAACGGGTAGTCGCCGAGTGTGCGGAAACGGACCTTCTTCTTGACGATGCGCGCCTTGTCTTCATCGCTCAGATGATTGAGCAGGCGCTCGTCGTCGATCATGATCCAGGTGCCATTCATCTCGATGACGTCGCGCTCGGCGGCGAAATACAGCGGCACAATCGGGATGCCTTCGAGGTAGATGTACTGCCAGATGTCCAGTTCGGTCCAGTTCGACAACGGGAAAACACGGATCGACTCGCCCTTGTTGACCTTGCCGTTGTAGACGTTCCACAACTCGGGACGCTGGTTTTTCGGGTCCCAGCGGTGCTTGGTGTCGCGGAAGGAATACACGCGCTCTTTGGCGCGGGACTTCTCTTCGTCACGACGGGCACCACCGAAAGCGGCATCGAAACCATACTTGTCGAGGGCCTGCTTGAGGCCTTCGGTTTTCATGATGTCGGTGTGCTTGGCGCTGCCGTGGGTCAGCGGGTTGATGCCCTGCGCGACGCCATCGGGGTTCACGTGCACGATCAGGTCCAGGCCGAGGTCTTCGACCATGCGGTCGCGGAACGCGTACATTTCCTTGAACTTCCACCGGGTGTCGACGTGCATCACCGGGAACGGCAGTTTGCCCGGGAAGAATGCCTTGCGCGCAAGGTGCAGCATCACGGCAGAGTCTTTACCGACGGAGTACAGCATCACCGGGTTATCGAACTCGGCGGCGACCTCGCGGATGATGTGGATGCTTTCGGCCTCCAGCTGTTTCAGATGCGTCAGTTTGTCGACCATGGCTACTCACGAAAACGATCTTATGGACGGCCAGCGGGCCGTGTTCGAGCGGGGAATCCTAGCACAGCGACCTCTTCTAATCAGGACGTGAGCTAGATCGAAAGGGTATATGAATATACCCCCTCGTTTGGGCTACGCTCTCTGTAGGAGCTGCCGAAGGCTGCGATCTTTTGACTTTGATTTTCAAGATCAAAAGATCGCAGCCTTCGGCAGCTCCTACACAGGGGAATGCATTGGTTCAGGAAATCAGATGGGGTTCGGGCAATCGATGAAGATGTGCTCAAGGGCAAAACGCCGCGCCAGATAATCCCCCAGCGCCTGCACGCCATAGCGCTCGGTGGCGTGATGGCCGGCGGCGATGAAGCTGATGTTGTTTTCCCGGGCGCTGTGGAAGGTCTGTTCGGACGCCTCACCGCTGAGGTACAAGTCGACGCCAGCCAGCACGGCCTGATCGATGTACCCCTGACCGCCACCGGTGCACCAGCCAACGCGGCGAATCATCTCGCTGCCTTCAATCAGCAACGGCTCGCGCCCCATGACTTCTTGTACGCGACGGGCAAAATCGCGGGGCGTCACCGGCTCGCTCAATGAACCGACCAGGCCGACCACTTTGAGATTGTCCGGATCCAATGGGCCTTCCACAGTGATATCGAGCTGACGGGCGAGCTGAACGTTATTGCCGACTTCCGGGTGCAGATCCAGCGGCAGATGGTAGGACAACAGGCTGATATCGTGCTTGAGCAGGGTTTTCAACCGACGCTGTTTCATGCCGGTAATGCACGGATTCTCGCCTTTCCAGAAATAACCGTGATGCACCAGCACCAGGTCGGCGCTGGCTTCCACAGCGGCGTCGAGCAACGCCTGGCTGGCGGTGACGCCACTGACGATGCGCATGACCTGCGGCCGACCTTCGACCTGCAACCCGTTGGGGCAGTAATCGGCAATCTTTGCACTGTTAAGGTAACGGTCGGCTTCTTCGACCAGGGTGCTCAGGGCGACGGCCATAAAAGACTCCTAAATATCCCGTTCAGAGGCACGCTTCGCCTCGTATAATGCGCGACATTATGGGCGGTCTCATACCGCCTGCAACCTCTCAGGACGTGCTTAATGCTCAAGGCGCTGCGTTTTTCCGGCTGGCCGCTGTTGGCCGGCGTGCTTATCGCTCTATTGATAATCCAGCGTTACCCGCAGTGGGTCGGGCTCCCAAGCCTTGACGTCAACATGCAGCAAGCCCCGCAAACCACCACCATGCAACAGGGTCCGGTGTCCTATGCCGACGCGGTGACCACGGCCGCGCCGTCGGTGGTCAACCTGTACACCACCAAAGTCATCAACAAACCGAACCATCCGCTGTTCGAGGATCCGCAGTTCCGCCGCTTCTTCGGCGACAACTCGCCCAAACAGAAGCGCATGGAGTCGAGCCTCGGCTCCGGCGTGATCATGAGCCCGGAAGGTTACCTGCTGACCAACAACCATGTGACCAGCGGCGCCGACCAGATCGTGGTGGCGCTCAAGGACGGTCGTGAAACCCTGGCCCGAGTGATCGGCAGCGACCCGGAAACCGACCTCGCGGTCCTGAAGATCGACTTGAAGAATCTCCCATCGATCACTGTCGGGCGCTCCGACAACATCCGCATCGGCGACGTGGCTTTGGCCATCGGCAACCCGTTCGGCGTCGGCCAGACCGTGACCATGGGCATCATCAGCGCCACCGGGCGCAATCAGCTGGGCCTGAACAACTACGAAGACTTCATCCAGACCGACGCTGCGATCAACCCTGGCAACTCCGGCGGTGCGCTGGTGGATGCAAACGGCAACCTGACCGGCATCAACACGGCGATCTTCTCCAAGTCCGGCGGTTCGCAGGGCATCGGTTTCGCAATCCCGGTGAAACTGGCCATGGAAGTGATGAAGTCGATCATCGAACACGGCCAGGTGATTCGCGGCTGGCTCGGTATCGAAGTGCAGCCGTTGAGCCAGGAACTGGCGGAATCGTTTGGCCTGTCGGGGCGCCCGGGCATTGTGGTCGCGGGGATTTTCCGTGACGGTCCGGCGCAGAAGGCCGGCCTGCAACTGGGTGACGTGATCCTCAGCATCGACGGCGAACCGGCCGGCGATGGTCGTCGTTCGATGAACCAGGTCGCGCGGATCAAACCGACTGACAAGGTCACGATCCAGGTGATGCGCAACGGCAAAGAGCTCAAGCTCACGGCAGAAATCGGTCTGCGTCCGCCACCCGCGCCGATCAAGGAAAAAGAAGGAGAGTAAGCGGTAGGAGCTGCGCCCTCAGCCGCTCCATAACTCCGAAGCTGTTAACAGCAGACATTCTCATTAGGCATGTTATATTGTTTCAATATCACTATTGGAACAACATAACATGTCGTCTCGAACAATGGCTTCCCTCGCAAGCCTGGCCCTCGGTTTGCTGGGGGATCCGGTCTTCGCCGAAGAATCGCAAACCGTTGAACTGGACGCCATCAGCGTCACCTCCGACTACGAATCCCCCACCGGCCCGGTCAAGGGTTACCGCGCCACGCGCTCTTCCAGCGCAACCAAAACCGACACGGCCATTCGCGATATCCCGCAATCGATCAGTGTGATTCCCGTCAGTGTGCTCAAGGATCTGGGCAGCACCAGCGTCGAGCGCGCCCTGGATTTTGCCGGTGGCGTGTCGAAGCAGAACAACTTCGGCGGCCTGACGCTCTACGAATACAGCGTGCGCGGCTTCACCACTTCGGAGTTCTACAAGGACGGTTTCAGCGCCAACCGCGGCTATCCAAGCACGCCGGACGAGGCCAACATCGAACGCATCGAAGTGCTCAAAGGCCCGGCCGCCAGTCTCTATGGTCGTGGCGATCCGGGCGGTACGGTGAACATCGTCACCAAGAAACCCGAGCCCGAAGCCTTCACCACACTGCAAACCAGCGCCGGCAGTTGGGATCGCTATCGCACCGCCGTGGACGTCAACACACCGCTGGATGATGACGGCAACGTTCTGTCCCGGGTGAACCTGGCCGTCGAGGACAACCACAGTTTCCGCGATCATGTCGACAGCCAGCGTGTGTTCGTCGCGCCCTCCTTCAGTTGGCAACTGAACCCGGACACCAGCCTGTTGGTGGAGAGCGAATTCGTTCGCCACAGCTCGACATTCGATCGAGGTATCGTCGCGCCGAACAATAAATGGAGCGGCGTCTCCCGTTCGACCTTCCTTGGCGAACCCAATAACGGCAACATCGACAACCACAACAATCTGCTGCAAGCCGCCCTCGAACATCAGCTTAACGACCGCTGGAAACTTCGCCTGGCCAGCCATTACAAGGAAGGCAAACTCTGGGGCTTCGCGTCCGAAAATCGTCCCTTGAACGCCGATGGCCATACCATCAACCGTCGCTACCGCGAGCGCGATACCAACTGGCATGACAGCATCACCCAACTCGAACTGCGCGGTTTGTTCGACATCGGCAGTTGGCAGCACGAACTGCTGATCGGCAGCGAATACGAGAATTTCCGCAAGAACGAACGGGTCACGACCATTGCCGGCGGCCCGTACGCCATCGATATCTATCGACCGATATACGGCCAGCCGAAACCCAATGGCGCACGCTCCGGGACCAACCTCTTCGAGCATGTCGAAAGCCAGGCACTGAACCTTCAGGACCAGATAGTTTTCACCGATAAACTGCGCGGCATGCTCGGTGCGCGCTTCGAACATTTCGAACAAAGCATCGACGATCACAGCCGCAACACGACCAGCCGCCAGCGCCACGATGCCCTGACCCAGCGGGCCGGCCTGCTCTACCAACTGACGCCCGAAGTAGGGCTGTTCGCCAACGCCTCCACTTCGTTCAAACCGAACAACGGCCTGGATTCCGCTGGCAAATCCTTCGACCCGGAAGAAGGCGTCGGTTATGAAGTCGGGATCAAGAGCGAATTGTTCGACGATCGTCTGGGTACCACCCTCGCCGCCTTCCAGATCGAAAAGGAAAATGTCCTGGCGCTCGACCCGAGCACCGACTCCAGCCGCGCCATGGGCAAGGCCCGCAGCCAGGGATTCGACCTGCAAGTCACCGGGCAAGTAACCGATGCTGTACGAGTGATAGGGGCCTTCGCTTACATCGACGCCGAAGTCACCCAAGGCGACAAGGTGATTCCCACCGGCAGCCGAATTCTCGGCGTGGCCAAACGCAGCGGCAGTTTGTTGGGCGTTTATGAATTTCAGGACGGCCATTTGCGCGGTTCGGACCTTGGTGCAGCGTTCACCTATGTCGGCGATCGCTCAGGTGAAGCCGGCAGCGATTTCGAACTGCCGGCCTATCACACCGTCGACCTGCTGGCCCATTACAAGGCCAGCGAAAATGTCACCGTGGGCCTGAACCTGAACAACCTTTTCGACGAGAAATACTTCGAGCGCTCCTACAGCAACTACTGGGTCAACCCCGGCGAGCCGCGCAATTTCACCGTCAGCCTGACACTCAACCTGTAAAAGGACGTCACCATGCAACATCTCAAATCCCTGGCGCTACCCGGTCTGCTGCTCGGCCTGTTATGTGCCAGCCAAGTCTCGGCCCACGGTCTCTGGACCGAACAACGTCGTGGCAACATCGAAGTCATCTACGGCCACGGCGCCGAAGATAACGCCTTCAAGGCGCAGAAAATCAGTGGCGCGTGGGCTTATGACGTCGGCGGCAAAATGATCCCGGTGAGCGTGCAACGCCTGGCCGACCACGCCCGCCTGCAGCCTTTGAAACCACCGGCGGTGATGGCCGTGGCGCTGAACAACGGCATGTGGTCGCAGACCGCGGATAAAAAATGGATCAACGAAGGACGCAGCAAAGTGTCGGGGGCCATTGAGTCGACCCAGACCTTCAAGTACAGCCTGGCGATATACCAGCCGGGGGCAAAACTGCCGAAGCTCGATCAGATGAAATTGCTGATTCTGCCGGAGGTTGATCCGCTGACCGTCGGGCCGGGTAAATCGTTGCCGGTTCGAGTGCTATTGGACGGTAAGCCGGCGGCGGGTGTGAAGTTGGTGGGCGACTATCGCAGCGCGCCGAATACCTTGAGCACCGAGACCGACGCAGAAGGTCGGGCGCAAGTATTGGTGCGTAATGAAGGATTGAATGTGATTGCGGCGCAGATGGAGATTCCGCTGAAGGACAACCCGGATGTGGCGACCCGCGGGGTGTTTAGTTCGTTGACGTTCCTCGGCGAAGCGCATCACGAATAAAAGCCCCCCCAAAACAACTGTGGGAGCGAGCTTGCTCGCGATGAGGCCATAACATTCAGCATCTATGTTGAATGTCAGACCGCCATCGCGAGCAAGCTCGCTCCCACAGGATCGGGGGGTATCTTTAGAGGTCGCCGAGGCCGTCGATCAGCGCCTGATTCTGCTCCGGTGTGCCAATCGAGATCCGCAGGAACTGGGCAATCCGCTCCTGCTTGAAGTGCCGAACGATCACACCTTGCTCGCGCAACTTCGCCGCCAGCGCTGCCGCATCGTGTTTCGGATGACGGGCGAAGATGAAGTTCGCCGCCGACGGCAACACTTCAAAGCCCTTCGCTTCCAATTGCGTAACGACCCATTCACGATTCTCGATGACCAACCGGCAGGTCTTGTCGAAGTACTCACGATCTTCGAGCGCTGCGGCTGCACCGACATTCGCCAGACGATCCAGCGGATAGGAGTTGAAGCTGTTCTTGATCCGCTCCAGCGCCTCGATCAGGTCAGGATGCCCCACCGCCAGACCCACCCGCAGGCCCGCCAATGAACGGGACTTGGACAGGGTCTGGGTCACCAGCAGGTTCGGATAACGATCCACCAGACTGATCGCCGTCTCACCGCCGAAATCGATGTAAGCCTCATCGACCACGACCACCGAATTCGGGCTGGCCTTGAGGATTTGCTCCACGGCATCCAGCGCCAACAGGCAGCCCGTCGGTGCGTTCGGATTCGGGAAGATGATCCCGCCGTTCGGCTTGGCGTAGTCTGCCGGGTTGATCTGGAACTGCTCGTCCAGCGGCACCGCGTCGAAGGCGATGCCATACAACCCGCAGTAAACCGGATAGAAGCTGTAGCTGATGTCCGGGAACAGCAGCGGCTGATCGTGTTGCAGCAAACCGTGAAAGATGTGCGCCAGGACTTCATCGGAACCGTTGCCGAGAAACACCTGATTGCTCTGCACGCCGTAGTACTTGGCGACTGCTTGCTTGAGCACATCACTGTTCGGGTCCGGGTACAGACGCAAATTGTCGTTCAGTTCGGTCTGCATCGCCGCCAAGGCTTTTGGCGATGGTCCGTACGGGTTTTCGTTGGTGTTGAGCTTCACCAGCTTCGCCAGTTTCGGCTGCTCGCCCGGTACATAAGGCACCAGATTCTTGACGAACGGGCTCCAGAATTTACTCATGTTCACTCCCCCTGCTCTTCATTAAAGAGCTCGTCAACGATGCGGTATTCGGCGCTGCGCGCGTGAGCGGTCAGCGACTCGCCACGGGCCAGCACGGAAGCGGTTTTGCCCAGTTCCGACGCACCCTGCTCGGAGCAGAAGATGATCGACGAACGCTTCTGGAAGTCGTACACACCCAGCGGCGAGGAGAAACGCGCGGTGCCGGAGGTTGGCAACACGTGGTTCGGACCGGCGCAGTAGTCGCCCAAGGCTTCGGAGGTGTGGCGGCCCATGAAGATCGCGCCAGCGTGGCGAATCTTCGGCAGCCAGGCCTGCGGATCAGCAACGGACAACTCAAGGTGTTCCGGTGCGATGCGGTTGGCCACTTCGATGGCTTGGTCCATGTCGCGGACCTTGATCAGCGCACCACGGCCATTGATCGACGTTTCGATGATCTCGGCGCGTTCCATGGTCGGCAGCAGTTTGGCAATGCTGGCGGCGACCTTGTCGAGGAACTCGGCGTCCGGGCTGACCAGAATCGCCTGGGCGTCCTCGTCGTGCTCGGCTTGGGAGAACAGGTCCATGGCGATCCAGTCCGGATCAGTCTGGCCGTCGCAGACCACGAGGATTTCGGATGGGCCGGCGATCATGTCGATGCCGACCTGGCCGAACACGTGGCGCTTGGCGGTGGCGACATAGATGTTGCCCGGACCGACCACCTTGTCGACCTTCGGGACGCTTTCGGTGCCGTAAGCCAGCGCGGCGACCGCTTGAGCGCCGCCGATGGTGAACACGCGGTCCACGCCGGCGATGCAGGCTGCGGCCAGCACCAGCTCGTTGATTTCGCCACGAGGCGTCGGCACCACCATGACCACTTCGGTCACACCGGCCACCTTGGCCGGAATCGCGTTCATCAGTACCGAGGACGGATAAGACGCCTTGCCGCCCGGTACATACAGGCCGGCGCGATCCAGCGGCGTAACTTTCTGGCCCAGCACGGTGCCGTCGGCTTCGGTGTAGCTCCAGGAATCCTGCTTCTGTTTCTCGTGGTAGCTGCGTACTCGGGACGCGGCTTTTTCCAGCGCTTCACGCTGAGGCACGGTGATTCGGGTCAGGGCCAGTTCCAGGCGCTCACGAGGCAGGATCAGGTCCGCCATGGACGCGACCTGCAGGCCGTCGAACTTCTGGGTGAATTCCACCAGCGCCGCATCGCCACGCTCGCGCACGGCCTTGATGATGTCCAGCACTCGCTGATTGACCGAGTCGTCAGACACACTTTCCCAGCTCAGCAGATGATCCAGATGATGTGCGAAATCCGGGTCAGCAGCGTTGAGTCGGCGAATTGCAGTCGGTGCGGTCATAGCGAGAGCCTCATAGAATTGGCAAAAACTCAGGCGCCCTAACTTAGCAGTCGTTTCCGCTTGGGCACCTGAGAATTCTGGCTATGAGGCGGATAGACGGGCGCGGTTTATGGCCGCGCGGGTGAGTCAGCCGCGGTGTCGAGACTCCACTGCCTTGCGCAGGGTGTCGATCAACGCCTGGATACGGGCATGCTGCATTTTCATCGAAGCTTTGTTCACGATCAGCCGGGAGCTGATGTCGGCAATGAAATCCTGGGGTTCCAGACCATTGGCGCGCAGGGTGTTGCCGGTGTCGACCACGTCGATGATCTTGTCTGCCAGACCGATCAGCGGCGCCAGTTCCATCGAGCCATAGAGCTTGATGATGTCGACCTGACGGCCCTGTTCGGCGTAGTAGCGCTTGGCAACGTTGACGAACTTGGTCGCCACACGCAGGCGGCCCTTGGGCTCGACATCGCCGACACGGCCGGCGGTCATCAGCTTGCAGAGGGCAATTCGCAGGTCCAACGGCTCGTACAAACCCTGGCCGCCATACTCCATCAGCACATCTTTACCGGCGACGCCCAGGTCCGCGGCACCATGTTCGACGTAAGTCGGCACATCGGTGGCGCGCACGATCAACAGACGTACATCGGCCTGGGTCGTGGGGATGATCAGCTTGCGGCTCTTGTCCGGATTCTCGGTCGGCACGATGCCCGCTTCAGCCAGAAGCGGCAGGGTGTCGTCAAGGATGCGGCCCTTGGACAGTGCGATGGTCAACATGGGAAACGTCAGTCCTTATCAGGCTACTGATGCCCGGTCGCAAATGGCGCCGGACACACATCGAGGGCGCAAACACCCTCGACTTGAAACGAAACCAACGGGCACGTCCCTGTGCCCATGCAACAGAAACTAGCCCGGTACGCGGCGGATCTTGGCGCCGAGCATCTGCAGTTTCTCTTCGATGCACTCGTAACCACGGTCGATGTGGTAGATGCGGTCGATCAGGGTGTCACCCTCAGCGATCAACGCCGAGATCACCAGGCTGGCCGAAGCACGCAGGTCGGTGGCCATGACTGGCGCGCCCTTGAGCTTTTCGGTACCGGTGACGATGGCAGTGTTGCCTTCGACCTGGATCTTGGCGCCCATGCGGTGCAGTTCGTAAACGTGCATGAAGCGGTTTTCGAAGATCGTCTCGATCACAGCACCAGTGCCTTCGGCAATGGCGTTGAGGGAGATGAACTGCGCTTGCATGTCGGTCGGGAATGCCGGGTACGGAGCGGTGCGCACGTTAACGGCTTTTGGCCGCTTGCCGTGCATGTTCAGCTCGATCCAGTCTTCGCCGCAGGTGATTTCGGCACCCGATTCCTTGAGTTTCTCAAGAACGGCTTCGAGGATGGTCGGATCGGTGTCCTTGACCTTCACACGACCGCCGGTCACAGCAGCTGCGACCAGGTAAGTGCCGGTCTCGATACGGTCAGGCATCACTTTGTAAGTGGTCGGGTGCAGACGCTCGACGCCATCGATGGTGATGGTGTCAGTGCCGGCGCCAGTGATCTTGGCGCCCATGGCGATCAGGAAGTTCGCCAGGTCGATGACTTCAGGCTCGCGAGCGGCGTTTGCCAGAACGCTGCGGCCCTTGGCCAGAGCGGCCGCCATCATGATGTTTTCGGTACCGGTCACACTGACGGTGTCGAAGAAGAAGTGCGCACCGCGCAGGCCACCTTCAGGCGCCTTGGCCTTGATGTAGCCGCCTTCGACGTCGATGACCGCGCCCATGGCTTCGAGGCCACGAATGTGCAGGTCAACCGGACGCGAACCAATGGCGCAACCGCCAGGCAGTGCGACTTCGGCTTCACCAAAACGCGCAACCATCGGGCCCAGCACCAGGATCGACGCACGCATGGTTTTCACCAGTTCGTACGGAGCGATCAGGGTCTTGATGGTGCGCGGGTCGATTTCGACGCTGAGTTTCTCGTCGATCACCGGCTCGATGCCCATACGACCGAACAGCTCGATCATGGTGGTGATGTCGTGCAGGTGCGGCAGGTTGGCAACAGTCACCGGGCCATCGCACAGCAAGGTTGCAGCCAGGATCGGCAGGGCAGAGTTCTTTGCCCCGGAGATGCGGATTTCGCCATCAAGACGAACGCCACCGGTAATTATCAATTTATCCATAAGAATCTCGACGCCCTTGGGCTCAGGTGCGCTCGGCCCAGGCCGCGCTGCTGAAAAATTTCATAGTGACCGCATGGATGCTGCCATCGGTGATCCATGGGTTCAAATGGGCATAGATCTGCTGCTGACGCTTCACCGGGCTCAACGCCGCCAGTTCATCGCTAATCACGTTCAGCTGAAAGTTGCAGCCTTCGCCCTCGACTTCTACTAGGGTTCCTGGCAGCTTTCCTTCAAGGAAGCTCTTCACTTCTACGGCCTGCATGCTCAACCTCAATCGGCGCCCTGTGCGCGCGGGTCGGACATCATACAAAAAAGCCCCGCGCCTGCGAACCCCGCGAAGCAGGACTCTGACGGGGGGCTTCTTCATAGATGCGGTTAGGGATGCGCCAACAGCTCGGTCATTTCGCTGACCTGAGCGATTTCGCGCATGTCTTCTGGCATCCCGCGGATGCTCAGCGCCTTGCCGGCCGCCTCTGCATCACGCATGAAGCACAGCAGCAGCGACAAGCCGACACTGCTGGACTTCAACACTGCCGAGCAATCGACCACCAGAGCCGCGGCCTTGCTGGATTTAATCAGCACCTGCCCCTGCTTGCGCAAACCGGGGCCAGTGCGGTAATCCAGCATGCCGCTAAGCGTCAGCTCGCCGGATTCGCTCATGCGAATGGCCGACACACTCATTGAGCTTGCGTCTCAGTGGTTTGCTTCTGGCTGGTTTCCTTGGCTTTGGCGACTTCCCCGGCCCAACCATTGATGGTCTTGTCCAGGTCGTTACCATTGCGCTGCATCGCATCAGCGAACTGATCACGGAACAACTTGCCGATGTTAATGCCGTTGATGATTACGTTACGCAGTTTCCACTCGCCACTGATCTTTTCGAGTGTGTAAGACACAGGAAAGATCGCACCGTTGGCACCCTTGACCGTCATGGCAACGCTTGTACGGTCTCCCGACTCATCCTTGGCAGGGTCGACGACGATCCCCTGATTGTTGTACTCGAGCAAAGCGTTGCCATAAAACTGGAACAGACCCTTTTTGAAATTTTCTTCAAAGGTCTTCATCTGCGCAGGCGTGGCTTTGCGTGAATACTTGACCGTCATGATGCTTTTGGAAATGCCTTCGGCATCCACCACAGGCCCGACGATGGTGTTCAGCGCGGTATAAAAATCTTGCGGATCTTGTTTGTACTTTTCTTTGTTGGCGGCAAGATCCGCCAGCAACCGGGTCGTGGTGTCCTGTACCAGATCGTGCGCCGAAGGCGCCGCCACGGCGTTAGCCACCAACGGCAGGGCTGCGAGTAATACCAACAGGCCACGTCGCAAGGTAGAGATCATTCAAAAGCTCCTCATTTGGCGTCTTTGCTTACGGTATTGAGCAGAAATTTACCGATCAGGTCCTCAAGCACCAACGACGACTGCGTGTCGTGGATGGTTGAACCATCCTTGAGCAAGGTTTCTTCCCCGCCCACGCTGATACCGATGTACTTCTCGCCCAACAGACCAGCGGTCAGGATAGATGCAGTGGAGTCAGTCGGCAGGTTATCTACGCGCTTTTCCAGCTGCATGGTCACTCGACCGGTGAAACTGTCGCGGTCCAGATCGATCGCCGTGACCTTGCCGATGGTCACACCGGCCATGGTCACTTTAGCTCTGACAGTCAAACCGGCGATATTGTCGAAATACGCGTAAGTTTTATAAGTATCGGTGGTTGCGCTCGGGGACAGGCCACTCACCCGCAACGCCAGCAACAGCAAAGCCAGGATGCCAGCCAGCAAGAAAAGGCCGACACCGATTTCCAGGGTGCGGTTTTGCATCAGAAATCTCCAAACATCAAGGCGGTCAGAATAAAGTCCAGGCCGAGTACGGCCAAAGAGGCATACACCACGGTCTTGGTAGTGGCACGACTGATCCCCTCGGAAGTGGGCTCGCAGTCATAGCCTTGGAATACGGCGATCCAGGTCACGACAAAGGCGAAAACAATGCTTTTGATGATGCCGTTGAGCACATCGTCAGCAAAGGTCACGCTGTTCTGCATATTCGACCAGTAGGAACCTTCATAGACGCCCAGCCAGTCGACGGCCACCCATGAACCACCCCAGATGCCCACCACGCTGAAGATTATCGCCAGCACAGGAAGGGAAATGAAGCCGGCCCACAGGCGGGGGGCAATGATGTACTTGAGCGGGTCAACACCAATCATTTCCAGACTGGACAACTGCTCGGTGGACTTCATGTTGCCGATTTCGGCAGTCAATGCCGAACCGGCGCGCCCGGCGAATAACAACGCCGTGACCACGGGCCCCAGTTCGCGCAACAGCGTCAGGGCAACCATCTGGCCGACCGCCTGCTCCGAACCGTAGCTGGATAGAATGTTGAAGCCTTGCAGCGCCAGCACCATGCCAATGAATACCCCGGAGACCACGATGATCACCAGGGACATTACGCCCACCGAATGCAGTTGCTTGATCAGCAAGCCAAAACCGCCGCCAATGCCGCCACGGCCAAGCAAGGCATGAAACAGGAATATCGCCGAACGGCCGAACACCCCCAGCACGTCAATGCCAGAGTGGCCGAACCGGCGAACCCGTTCTATCAGTGAAATCTTGCGCATCAACGCTGCCCCAGAAGATCTGCGCGGTAATCCGTCGCTGGAAAGTGATAGGCGACCGGACCGTCAGGCTCGCCTGTCATGAATTGACGGATGCGTGGTTCCTGCGAGTTCATCAGTTCCTCGGGAGTGCCCTGCCCCAACACCTGGCCTTCGCCGACGACATAGATGTAATCGGCGATGCTCGCGGTCTCGGCCAGGTCGTGGGAGACCACGATACTGGTGATGCCCAGCGCATCGTTGAGCAGGCGGATCAGGCGCACCAGCACACCCATGGCGATGGGGTCCTGGCCGACAAAGGGCTCGTCATACATGAGGATTTGCGGATCGAGGGCAATCGCCCGGGCCAGAGCGACACGACGCTTCATGCCGCCGGACAACTCGTCAGGCATCAGGTCGATGGCGCCACGCAAGCCCACGGCCTGCAATTTGAGCAGGACAATGTCCCGGATCATTTCTTCCGGCAGTTCGGTATGAACGCGTAGCGGAAAGGCGACGTTCTCGAACACATCGAGATCGGTGAACAGTGCACCACTCTGAAACAGTACGCCCATGTGCTTTCGCGCATCGAACAGATCACTGCGCGACAGCTTCGGCAGATTCTGCCCGTTGACCCAGACTTCGCCTTTGGTGGGGCGCAACTGTGCACCCATCAGCCGCAACAGCGTAGTCTTGCCACACCCGGAAGGCCCCATGATGCCGGTGACCTTGCCGCGCGGGATGCGTATATCGACGTTATTGAAAATGCTGCGCGTTCCGCGCTTGAAGGTCAGTCCCTTCAGCTCGACCGCGTAGGCTTTATCGGCACTCATCTAAACTCCTTGCGATGCAGCCTCTCACTCGGACGCCTGACTTTCTGGCGAAAGCACATACCTCCCGGGCAGGCCGAACTGGCGGCGAACTATATCACTGCAAAGGCCAAGCGCCCAAGGCCCACGCCGGGCCATATTGAGCAACATGACGGGGCAAAAGCTTCTATTTAGGCGTATTCGGTAACAGGGAATGACAAAGCGCGACGAACTTGCGTGAGGGTTTCGATCATTACCGTTATAATCGCCGCCTTTTCATCAGGCTATACGATTTCTGACATGAGCCAATCCAGCGACCTGATTCAATCAGCACAACGCACCATCCGCCTCGAACTGGAAGCCGTACAAGGCTTGTTGCCCCGTATCGACGCAGATTTCGTACGCGCTTGCGAGATGATTCTGGCCAGCAAAGGGCGCGTGGTCGTGGTCGGCATGGGAAAATCGGGGCACATCGGCAACAAGATCGCCGCCACCCTGGCCAGTACCGGCACCACGGCTTTTTTCGTGCACCCGGCCGAAGCCAGCCACGGCGACATGGGCATGATCACCCGCGACGACATCATCCTGGCACTGTCGAACTCCGGCTCCACCAATGAAATCGTCACCCTGCTGCCGCTGATCAAGCGCCTGGGCATTCAATTGATCAGCATGACCGGCAACCCTGATTCACCGCTGGCGAAGGCTGCCGAGGTCAACCTCAACGTGCACGTCGAGCACGAAGCCTGTCCGCTCAACCTGGCACCGACCTCGTCGACCACTGCCGCGCTGGTCATGGGCGACGCCCTGGCCGTTGCGCTGTTGGAAGCACGCGGTTTTACCGCTGAAGATTTCGCTTTTTCCCACCCCGGCGGCGCACTTGGCCGACGCCTGCTGCTGAAAGTGGAAACCGTCATGCACGCCGGCGCAGAACTGCCCCAAGTGCAACGTGGCACGCTACTCAAGGACGCCTTGATGGAAATGACCCGCAAGGGCCTGGGCATGACCGCGATTGTGGAGGCCGACGGCAAACTGGCCGGGATCTTCACCGACGGCGACTTGCGCCGCACCCTTGATCGGACCATCGACATCCACCATACGACCATCGACGAGGTCATGACTGTTCACGGCAAGACCGCCCGGGCCGATATGCTGGCAGCCGAAGCCCTGAAAATCATGGAAGACCATCGAATCAACGCGCTGGTAGTGGTG
The DNA here is from genome assembly GCF_044760065.1 of Pseudomonas sp. NPDC098740. Lineage (NCBI taxonomy): Bacteria > Pseudomonadati > Pseudomonadota > Gammaproteobacteria > Pseudomonadales > Pseudomonadaceae > Pseudomonas > Pseudomonas sp. NPDC098740. Next base: position 310,029 of record NZ_JBIWAM010000005.1, read on the forward strand.
GACAAGGAGGACCGTCCGATCGGCGCCTTCAACCTGTCCGATCTGCTGCGTGCAGGAGTAATGTGATGAGCACCGACCTGTTGCAACGCGGCAAGAACATCAAACTGGCGGTTTTTGACGTCGATGGCGTACTGACCGACGGACGCCTGTACTTCCTCGAAGACGGCAGCGAATTCAAGACGTTCAACACCCTCGACGGCCAAGGCATCAAGATGTTGATGGCAGCCGGTGTGCAGACCGCTATCATCAGCGGCCGCAAGACCCCGGTGGTCGAGCGACGAGCGAAGAACCTCGGTATTCCACACGTGTACCAGGGGCGCGAAGACAAACTGGTGGTGCTCGACGAGCTTCTTGCCCAACTCAACCTAAGCTATGAGCAAGTCGCCTATCTCGGCGACGACCTGCCGGACCTGCCGGTGATTCGCCGCGTCGGCCTGGGCATGGCGGTGGCAAACGCTGCCAGTTTCGTCCGTGAACACGCCCACGGCATCACCCAGGCCCGCGGTGGCGAGGGTGCCGCTCGCGAATTCTGCGAATTGATCCTGCGCGCCCAGGGCCGCCTTGATGCGGCCAACGCCGCGTACCTGTGAGCCAACTATGCTGAGCAAAAAGATTCGCAAATTCCTGGTGTTCGGTTGCATCGCAGCGATATTCGCGGCGGTCGGCTACTGGAACATCAGCCCGGAACGCTTCCTCGATCAGCCGGCGGCAAAGATCGATGAAACCGCGATCGACTATTACGCGATCAACGCACACAGCGTGCAGTACCTGCCGGACGGCAAACTGCAATACGAAATGACGTCCGACAAGGTTGAACACCTGAAAGCCACCGAAGTGACGCTGTTGACCAATCCCGACCTGAACATGTTCCGCGGCACCGAGTTTCCGTGGCACGTCCAGAGCGAGCACGGCGAAGTGAATCCCGACGGCACTCAGGTCGAACTGATTGACTCGGTGCGCATCACGCGCTTCGACGAGAAAAACCGCAAGACCCTGATTACCACCACCCGCATGACAGTGTTCCCGCAGCAGCAATATGCGCAGACCGAGCAACCCGTTAGAATCGACGGCGCTGGTGGTGTGTCGACTGGCAAGGGAATGAAAGCGTATTTGAAAGAAAGCAGGATACACCTGCTATCTAACGTAAGAGGACAGTATGAGGCTCGTTAAAACCCTCCCTATTTTGCTCGGTCTGAGCGCAGCACTGGGAAGCGTGAGCGCCTGGGCTCTGCCGAACGATCAAGAGCAGCCTATCCGCATCCAGGCCGACGATGCCCAACTGGACGACAAGAATGGTATTGCCACCTATAAAGGTGACGTGATCATTACCCAGGGCTCGATGATTGTTAAAGGCAATACTGTGACCATCACCCGCACCCCGGCCGGCGACATCGACGTGGTGACTTCGGTGGGCAATCTGGCCTACTTCGAGCAGATGCAGACGGCTGGCGACACCAAGCCGGTTCAGGGCTACGGAGTGACCATCCAGTACCACGCCTCGCAAAACCGCGTCGTATTGATCGATCGTGCCAAAGTCATCGACAAGGACAACAACGTCACCCAAGGCGAGAAAATCGTCTACGACACGGTCAAAAAGCTTGCGAGCGCCGGTCGCGCGACGGGCAACAAGGTCACCGAGTCGCGTCCGCGCATCGACATGGTGATCCAGCCGAAGAAGAAAACCGACGAGCAAAAGGCCCAGTAATGGCAACTCTGAAAGCTCAGCATCTGGCCAAGAGCTACAAGAGCCGCCAGGTCGTGCGTGACGTCAGCCTGTCGATCGACAGCGGTCAGATCGTCGGCCTGCTAGGTCCCAACGGCGCCGGCAAGACCACCTGCTTTTACATGATTGTCGGCCTGGTACAGGCCGATCAGGGCCGCGTACTGATCGACGACCTGGATGTCAGCCACCAGCCTATGCACGGTCGTGCGAAGGCCGGTATCGGCTATCTTCCGCAAGAAGCATCGATCTTCCGCAAACTCTCGGTAGCCGACAACATCATGGCGATCCTCGAGACCCGCAAGGAACTTGACAAGGTCGGTCGTCGCAAAGAGCTGGAAAGCCTGCTGCAGGAATTCCACATCAGCCACATCCGCGACAACCTCGGGATGAGCCTGTCCGGTGGTGAACGCCGCCGTGTGGAAATCGCCCGAGCACTGGCCACCAACCCGAAATTCATCCTGCTCGACGAACCGTTCGCAGGCGTGGACCCGATTTCGGTGGGCGACATCAAGCAGATCATCTATCACCTCAAGGCCAAGGGCATTGGGGTGCTGATCACTGACCACAACGTCCGTGAAACCCTGGATATCTGCGAAACCGCCTACATCGTCAACGATGGTCAGCTGATCGCCGAAGGTGACTCTGCCACCATCCTGGCCAACGACCTGGTCAAGGAAGTGTATCTGGGCCATGAGTTCCGCCTGTAAGCACTGAGGTGTCTGGCTGGTTGCTCGGGCGCTTGTCTCGATAAAAAATCAACATTTTTTTATTGTTACAGCGCTCTAGGCAAACGCTGCAGTTTCGGGCATATAATTTGCTTATGTTTGGCGCTCCGGCGCCCTGTAGTGGATGGCGCATGTGCGCCGGCGAATAAGGTGTTAAGCCCCTGCCATGAAACCATCGCTAGTCTTGAGAATGGGCCAGCAGCTGACGATGAC
>NZ_JBIWAM010000005.1:312699-333856 GCF_044760065.1 Pseudomonas sp. NPDC098740
CAGCTGCAACAGGCCATCCGCCTGCTCCAATTGTCGACCCTGGACCTGCAACAGGAAATCCAGGAGGCCCTGGAGTCCAATCCGATGCTCGAACGCCAGGAAGAAGGCGACGACTTCGATAACGCCGACCCCTTGGCCGACAAAGCCGAACAGCCACCCAACGCCGATGTTTCGGAACCCTCCTACCAGGAAACCGCCCCGACGGTGGACAACCTCGAGGAAGGCGATTGGAACGAGCGCATTCCCAACGAACTGCCCGTCGACACCGCGTGGGAAGACGTCTACCAGACCAGCGCCAGCAGCCTGCCGAGCAACGATGACGACGAGTGGGATTTCACCACCCGTACATCGGCCGGCGAAAGCCTGCAAAGCCACTTGTTGTGGCAACTGAACCTGGCCCCGATGTCCGACACCGATCGCCTGATCGCCGTGACCCTGATCGACTGCATCAACAATCAGGGCTACCTGGACGAAACCCTCGAGGAGATTCTCGAAGCCTTCGACCCGGAACTGGACATCGAACTGGACGAAATCGAAGCCGTCCTGCACCGCATCCAGCAATTCGAACCCGCTGGCATCGGCGCCCGCAACCTGGGCGAATGCCTGCTGCTGCAATTGCGCCAGTTGCCCGCCAAGACGCCTTGGCTGGTCGAGGCCAAACGCCTGGTCACCGATTACATCGACCTGCTCGGCAGCCGCGATTACAGCCAGCTGATGCGTCGCATGAAGCTCAAGGAAGACGAACTGCGCCAAGTGATTGAACTGGTGCAGAGCCTCAACCCGCGCCCAGGCTCGCAAATCGAGTCCAGCGAAGCCGAATACGTCGTTCCCGACGTGATCGTACGCAAGGACAACGAGCGCTGGCTGGTGGAACTGAACCAGGAATCCGTGCCACGACTGCGGGTCAACGCTCAATACGCCGGTTTCGTGCGCCGCGCCGACACCAGTGCCGACAACACCTTCATGCGCAATCAGTTGCAAGAGGCCCGCTGGTTCATCAAGAGCCTGCAAAGCCGCAACGAAACCCTGATGAAAGTCGCCACTCAAATCGTCGAGCATCAGCGCGGCTTTCTTGAATACGGCGACGAAGCCATGAAACCGCTGGTCCTGCATGACATCGCCGAAGCGGTGGGCATGCACGAGTCGACGATTTCACGGGTGACTACGCAGAAATTCATGCATACCCCACGGGGCATATATGAACTGAAATACTTTTTCTCCAGCCACGTCAGCACCTCAGAGGGCGGTGAATGCTCGTCCACGGCGATCCGCGCGATCATCAAAAAACTGGTTGCCGCGGAAAATCAGAAAAAGCCGTTGAGTGACAGCAAGATCGCTGGTTTACTGGAGGCACAAGGCATTCAGGTGGCTCGCCGCACCGTCGCCAAGTACCGCGAATCCCTCGGGATCGCGCCTTCGAGCGAACGCAAGCGGTTGATGTAGAGCCACGCCACAGCGTTCCAGTGGCAGGCATTTCTGCCTGCCGCTTTATGCACTGGCAACGAAGGAGAAGCTGTATGCAAGTCAACATCAGTGGACACCAACTGGAAGTGACCGAACCTCTTCGCACCTACATCGGCGAAAAACTCGAACGATTAGAGAGGCATTTCGACAAGATCACCAACGTGCAGGTCACGATGACGGTCGAAAAGCTCAAGCAGAAAATCGAAGCCACGCTGCATATTCCCGGCAATGAAGTGGTCGCAAACGCGGAGCATACCGATATGTACGCGGCGATCGACGCACTGACCGACAAGCTGGATAAACAACTCAAAAAGCATAAGGAAAAGACCCAAAGCCTCCTCCAGGGCGCGACCGGTCGTTAACACTCCCAACCCATGATCCGACTTGAAAGCATCCTGACCCCCGGCCGTTCTCTCGTGAACGTGCCGGGCGGCAGTAAAAAGAAAGCCCTCGAGCAAATTGCCAACCTGATCGCCCGGGAAGTGCCGGATCTGGAGATGCAAGATGTCTTCGAGGCTTTGATTGCCCGTGAAAAACTCGGTTCCACCGGTTTTGGCAACGGCATCGCCATCCCACACTGCCGCCTGAAGGGTTGCACCTCGCCCATCAGTGCATTGATGCACCTTGACGCACCCATTGATTTCGACGCCATCGACGGCGCCCCGGTTGACCTGCTGTTCGTTCTGCTGGTCCCTGAGGCGGCTACCGATGCGCACCTGGAGTTACTGCGCCAGATCGCCAGCATGCTCGATCGCAAGGAAGTGCGCGAAAAACTGCGCAGCGCCCCGAGCAATGAAGCCTTGTATCAGGTTGTCCTGGACGAGCAAAACGGTCATTAATCATGCGCTTGATCATCGTCAGTGGCCGCTCCGGCTCAGGTAAAAGTACCGCACTCGATGTTCTCGAGGACAACGGCTACTACTGCATCGACAACCTGCCCGCCGGCCTGCTGCCGGAACTGGCCGAACGCGCGTTGATCCACACCGAACTGGCGCAACCGCTGGTTGCCGTATCGATCGATGCGCGTAACTTGCCGAGTCACTTGTCGCGGTTTCCCGAACTGCTGGAAGAAGTGCGCAGCCGGCATATCCAGTGTGATGTGCTTTATCTGGACGCCGACGAAGAAACCTTGCTCAAACGTTTCTCGGAAACCCGCCGTCGTCACCCGCTGAGCAATGCCAATCGCTCGCTGGCCGAGGCCATCAACGATGAGACCGCCCTGCTCGGGCCGATTGCCGACCTCGCCGATCTCAAAGTAAACACCACCAACCTGAACCTGTATCAGCTGCGAGATACCATCAAGCTGCGCCTGCTGAACCAGCCGGAACCCGGTACGGCGTTCCTGGTGGAGTCTTTCGGCTTCAAGCGTGGCATGCCGGTGGACGCTGATCTGGTATTCGACGTGCGCTGCCTGCCGAACCCTTACTGGAAGCCAGAGTTGCGCGATCAATCCGGGCTCGACCAACCGGTTGCCGAGTACCTGGCGGCACAGCCGGACGTCGAAGAGATGTTCCAGGACATCTCCACCTACTTGTTCAAGTGGCTACCCCGCTTTGCCGCCAGCAACCGCGCTTATGTCACCATTGCCATTGGCTGCACCGGCGGCCATCACCGCTCCGTCTACCTGACCGAACGTCTGGGCCAAGCCCTGCAAAAATCTCTGAAGAACGTCCAGGTTCGCCACCGCGACCTCAGCTAAAGGATTCACACCGCGATGCCTGCTCTGGAAATTGAAATCATCAACAAGCTGGGCCTGCATGCCCGCGCTTCTGCAAAATTCGTTGGCGTCGCCGGTGAGTTCAAGGATTGCACGATCAGAGTAGGACGCACGCCGGAATCCACGGTCGACGGAAAAAGCATCATGGCAATGATGATGCTCGCTGCGGGCAAGGGCACCAAAATCCACCTGAGCACCGAAGGTGAACAAGCTGATGAGGCGCTGCAGGCATTGGTGGATTTGATCAACGACTACTTCGGCGAAGGCGAATAACACTCGCCCTGTAGCAGCTGGCGAAGCCTGCGTTCGGCTGCGCAGCAGTCGTAAACCCTGCTCACGCGGTCTGCCTGACATACTGCGGAGCCCAATTTTACGACTGCTTCGCAGCCGAACGCAGCCTTCGGCAGCTGCTACATAGTTCGTGTTAAGCCGTTAAGCCAACGCCGTATCCATCACCATCATCAAGCAAAACCCGATCAGCAACCCAAGACTTGCAAGCTTGTCGTGACCATTGCGGCGCGACTCGGGGATGACTTCATGGGTGACCACCAGCAACATTGCCCCGGCCGCCAGTGCCAACCCCAAGGGCAACAACAGTTCGGCCAGGCTCACTAGCCAGGCGCACAACAACGCGAAGACCGGCTCGACCAGACCTGACGCAGCACCAATCAGGAACGCCTTGACCCGCGACATCCCTGCCCCGGCCAAAACCAGCGCGATCACCAGACCTTCCGGCACATCCTGCAAGGCGATGCCCATGGCCAGGCTATCGGCGTCGGGCATGCCACCCCCCGCCGACACACCAACCGCCATGCCTTCGGGGATGTTGTGGGCGATGATGGCAAACACAAACAACCAGATACGCGGTGGAATCACTGGCCGTTCCAGAGTGCCAACCAACATTTCCGGGCTGGCCCCGGAGACCTTTCGATCCACCAGAAACAGCCCGAACGCACCCAGCATAATGCCGAAACTGATCAGTCCGCTGGCCGCCCAAGGCGTCAGCCCCAGGTCTTCAGCGGCAGAGATCCCCGGAACGATCAACGAAAACGCTGTCGCCGCGAGCATTACCCCGGCCCCGAAGCCGAGCAGCGTATCGCTGACCGTTTGGGGCATCCGTCGAATCACCAGCACGGGCACCGCGCCCAAGGCAGTGCCCAAAGCGCAGATCGCCCCGCCTTGCAGCGCGCGCAGCAGTTTCGGCTCGAGGTCCAGCCATGCCAAGCCTTGGGCAACCAATAACGTCATGCCTGCCAGCAGTAATAGCGATCCGAATGCGTAACGAAACATTCGTCCACTTCCGATCGCCAGTGTTTCAGTGCCCATAGCCAGCCTTGGATTGTTTTTGCAGAAGTCTTAAACCAGTGCAGCCTGATAGCGCGTAGCGACTTCAGGCCAATTGATCACGTTGTAGAACGCGTTGATGTATTCCGGCCGACGGTTCTGGTACTGCAGGTAATAAGCGTGCTCCCAGACATCCAGGCCGAGGATTGGCGTATTGCCGTTCATCAATGGACTGTCCTGATTGCCGCTGCTTTCAACGACCAGCGTCTTTTGCGGCGTCACACTGAGCCACGCCCAGCCGCTGCCGAAACGAGTCAGCGCGGCTTTGGTAAAGGCTTTCTTGAAACTGCTCAGGCCGCCCAGTTGCTCATCGATCGCCTCAGCCAGGGAGCCTTCAGGATTGCCGCCGCCGTTGGGCGCCATCACTTCCCAGAACAGCGAATGGTTGGCATGCCCGCCGCCCTGATTGATCACCGCCGCGCGCAGCTTCTCCGGCAGTTGCTGGACAGCTGACACGAGTTTCTCCACCGGCCACTCGGCAAACTCGGTGCCTTCCACCGCAGCGTTGAGGTTGTTGATGTAAGTCTGGTGGTGCTTGGTGTAGTGGATTTCCATGGTCTGCGCATCGATGTGCGGTTCCAGGGCGTCGTAGGCGTAGGGCAAGGCAGGCAAGGTAAAAGCCATTTCAATGAACTCCATGATGTAAAGGCGCAGGTGAGGCAGCGTCGATATGCAGCAAACGGTGGGTGCGCGGGTATTCGCCGTGTTCGCTGATGAAATTCAGCAGCTCGACGTAGGTTTTGCTGCTCTGGCGCAACGCTGCTTCACGCAGGGCCGGCGCCAGTCGTGGGTCCTGCATGGTCTGCAACAATCGCTGATGGATGGCGCACAGGTACTCGGCGCTCTCCTCAGGCTGGTTCAGACGCAAATGCAGATCCGCCAGGTTGTGGTGGGAAATCACGCAGGCCGCGACCGCCTCGTCGGCATCTGCCCAGCGCTCGAACAACACCTGGGCCAGCGCCAATGCCTGCAAGTAAGCCTCGCGGGCATCGACCAGTTCGCCCAGCATGAAACAGCGATTAGCCCTTTCGATCGTGCGTTTCCAGTGCTCCATGGTGAGCCTCCAAAGCGGTTGCGGTGATTACACGCCGCCTGCGGTGAGTTTTTCCGGGTCCAGCAAAACCTCAAGCTGGCTGCGGGTCAGGTCGGTGTGCTCCAGAGCGACATCGATCACCGGACGGCCCTGTTGATAGGCCTTCTTGGCGATCTCCGCAGCTTTTTGGTAACCAATGATCGGGTTGAGTGCGGTGACCAGGATCGGGTTACGCGACAGCGCTTCCTTGAGCCTGGCTTCGTTGACCTTGAAGCTGGCGATGGCCTTTTCACCCAGCAGATGGCTGGAGTTGGTCAGCAACTCGATGCTGCTCAGCAGGTTCTGGGCGATGATCGGCAGCATCACGTTCAGCTCGAAGTTGCCCGACTGACCGGCGATGGTGATAACCGTGTCATTGCCGATGACCTGAGCGGCGACCATGGCGGTCGCTTCCGGGATCACCGGGTTGACCTTGCCTGGCATGATCGAAGAACCCGGCTGCAAGGCTTCGAGCTCGATTTCACCAAGACCGGCCAGCGGGCCGGAGTTCATCCAGCGCAGGTCGTTGGCGATTTTCATCAGCGAAACGGCCGTGGCCTTGAGCTGACCGGAAACACTGACCGCCGTGTCCTGAGAGCCGATCAGCGCAAACAGATCCTCGCCCGGTTTGAATTGCATTTGGGTCAGCTTGCTCAGTTGCTCACTGAAACGCGCCGCGAATTGCGGATGAGCGTTGATTCCGGTGCCCACTGCCGTGCCGCCCTGAGCCAGGGATTGCAGACTCGGCAGCAGATCCTGCAGATGACCGATGTTGGCCTTGAGCTGCTGCGCCCAACCGCTGAGCACCTGGCTCATGCGCACCGGCATCGCGTCCATCAAGTGAGTGCGGCCGGTTTTGACGTGGTGATGAACCTCATCGGCCTTGCGCTCGATCACCTGAACCAGACCCACCAGCGCCGGCAACAATTGCTCGTGCACCGCCAACGCAGCACTGACGTGGATGGTGGTCGGGATGATGTCGTTGCTGCTTTGGCCGCAATTGACGTGATCGTTGGGGTTCACCGGCTCGCCGAGCAGGCGACTGGCCAAGGTGGCGATAACTTCGTTGGCGTTCATGTTCGAACTGGTGCCGGAACCGGTCTGGAAGATATCCACCGGAAAATGCTGCATGAAGTCGCTTTGGAGCAAGCCCAGTGCCGCATCGACGATGGCTTTGCCTTGGGATTCGCTGATTTGATCGAGCTCGACGTTGGCTCGGGCAGCGGCGGCCTTGGCCAGGATCAGCGCGCGGATAAACTGCTCCGGCATCGGTTTGCCGCTGATGGGAAAATTATCCACCGCACGTTGGGTCTGTGCGCCGTAGAGGGCGTCCACCGGCACTTGAAGCTCGCCCATGCTGTCGCGCTCAATACGTGTCTGAGGGTCTGTCATCAGTTATTTCCTATGCCGCGTTGTGTATGAAAGCGGGCCAGGCAAGGCGCAGTCCGCTGGTAATGTTTTTCCCTTGCCAAGGAGTGCAACGCAGTCTGGCCCGCTTTCAGACACAACCCGGAGGGCCGGGCCTGCTGTGGCGCAGGGCTGCGTTGCTCGGAGCTTATTTGGAATGACCAAACCACGCTCCTCGCGCCTTGCCCTGCACCACAGCAGGCCCGGCGCGGCATAGGAAATAACTGATGACAGACCCTACTCATCAGAAAATCCTTGCACCAGTTCTATGAGAGGAATCGAGGGCTGCAACTCGCAGGTCGCCAGTTGCCAGGTGTAGCTCTGCTAGCGCTTGAGGCGGCATTTGCACAGAGAGAGGCGTTCCAGATCGCGCAACGGCCGCCAGGCCTGGTCCAGACAAAAGGTGCGCCAGTGCCAGGGCAGCGCGACATCGGCGGCGGTGTCGAGTAACAGGCGGAAAGAAGTTTCGGCGATGGTCCAGGGAGAGGTAGCCGTGCAACAAGCGAGATACCGGCCTTCGGCCAGGTAATGTTCGATCAGGCGAGGCTCGTCAGGGTCGATCGCGCAACGGATCTGGCGACTCATCCAGCGCCAGCTTTCGAGGTAAGGCTGCTCGTGCAAGGCAGAACTCATGATCCGGGCTCATTCGGTAATGAGATTTATTATTAGATGATAATGAGAACCAAAACAACCCCGAGAAAATCGACGCACAAAAAAGGCGCACCACCCAACGATGGGTGGCGCGCCTTTTTGCGTAACGGTTAAGCGTTAGCTGCCCGCTACCGTCATCCGCTCGATCAGCACCGAACCTGTGCGGATGTTGCTGCGCAATTCCAGGTCATTACCGACGGCAACGATCTGTTTGAACATGTCACGCATGTTGCCGGCAATGGTCACTTCCTGGACCGCAAACTGGATTTCACCATTCTCGACCCAGTAACCCGCCGCGCCACGGGAGTAATCGCCAGTGACCATGTTCAGGCCCTGGCCCATCAATTCAGTTACCAGCAGGCCGCGGCCCATGCGGCGCAGCAAGGCTGCCTGGTCTTCGTCGCCATGGGTGACGAACAGGTTGTGCACGCCGCCAGCGTTGGCGGTACTCGGCATCCCGAGTTTACGGCCGGAGTACGTGCCAAGAATGTACGACACCAACTCACCTTTCTCGACGAACGGTTTGGCGTAAGTGGCCAAACCATCACCATCGAACGCCGAACTGCCCATGGCGCGCATCAAGTGCGGACGCTCATCGATGGTCAGCCATTCCGGGAACAGTTTCTGCCCCAGCGTGCCTTCAAGGAACGAGGATTTGCGATACAAACTGCCGCCGGAAATCGCCGAGAGGAAACTGCCGAACAAACCACCGGCCAGTTCCGCAGAAAACAGCACCGGCACTTCGCAGGTCGGCACCGGACGCGCGCCCAGACGGCTCGCCGCCCGTTGCGCGGCACGCTGGCCGATGCTCACCGGGTCGGCCAGCAAATTGCCCTGACGGTTCACGTCATACCAGTAATCGCGCTGCATCTGGCCGTCGGCCTCGGCGATCATCACGCAGCTCAGGCTGTGCCGGGTCGACGCGTAGCCACCGATAAAACCGTGGCTGTTGCCGTAAACACGGCAACCCTGGTGGGTGCTGAGGGTGGTGCCGTCGGCGTTCTTGATCCGGCTGTCGGTGGCAAACGCCGCCGCTTCACAGGTCAGGGCCTGCTCGATGGCTTGCTCCGGGGTGATGTCCCATTCGTGGAACAGGTCGAAATCCTGCAGATCCTTGGCCATCAGCGCCGCATCTGCCAGACCCGAGGCTTCGTCTTCGGAGGTGTGTTTGGCGATGGCCAGCGCCGCAGCGACGGTTTCGCGAATGGCTTCGGGACCGCTGGCGGACGTGCTGGCCGAGCCCTTGCGCTGGCCAACGTACAAGGTGATGCCAAAGCCCTGATCGCGATTGAACTCAACGGTTTCGACTTCCCGCTGACGCACCGTGGTCGACAAGCCCTGCTCCAGCGACACGGCCACTTCACAGGCACTGGCGCCCTGGCGCTTGGCTTCAGCGATGATCTGCTCGACTTGTTCTTGCAGTGCCGGCAACGCTTGTGGGCCGACGCTTTCAACTGCACTCATGCTGTTCTCCACTCAAATTCTGCTTTCGGCTAGGGCCTTCGAGCGACCGGGCCGGACAAGCGGCCCCCGACTGGTTATCATGGCGGCGTTTCTTTGCGGACGGCCACCATGGTTGATTCTTACGACGACTCCCTCGATACGGGAGAAAAAAGCAAATCCCAGGTTAAACGCGAGCTTCATGCTCTGGTTGACCTTGGCGAGCGCCTTACAACACTCAAGCCTGACTTGCTGGCAAAACTGCCGTTGACCGACGCTATGCGCCGGGCACTGGCTGATGCGCCCAAGCACACCGCGAATATCGCGCGTAAACGGCACCTTATGTTCATCGGCAAACTGATGCGCGATCAGGACACTGACGCCATTCTGACTCTGCTCGATCAACTCGATGCCTCCACTCGGCAGTACAACGAACGTTTCCATGGCCTGGAACGCTGGCGCGATCGCTTGATCGCGGGCGACGATGCGGTCCTGGAGAAGTTCGTGGTCGACTACCCGGAGGCTGATCGTCAGCAATTGCGCTCCCTGATCCGTCAGGCCCAGCACGAACTGGCGACCAATAAGCCACCGGCATCGAGCCGTAAAATCTTCAAGTACATCCGTGAGCTGGACGAGACTCAACGCGGTTTGCGCTGAGTAACGCCAATCCACTGTAGGAGCTGCCGAAGGCTGCGATCTTTTGATCTTGTTTCTTAAAAGCAAAATCAAAAGATCGCAGCCTTCGGCAGCTCCTACAGAGGATGTCTTCATCCTTATGCGCCTGTGCCACCCACAGTGATCGCATCGATTTTCAGCGTTGGCTGGCCGACACCCACCGGCACCGACTGCCCATCCTTGCCACACGTCCCCACGCCGCTGTCCAGCGCCAGATCGTTACCGACCATCGACACCTTGCTCATGGCTTCAGGGCCATTGCCGATCAACGTCGCGCCTTTGACCGGGGCAGTGATTTTGCCGTCTTCGATCAGGTACGCCTCGCTGGTGGAGAACACGAATTTGCCGCTGGTGATGTCCACCTGACCGCCGCCGAGATTGGCGCAGTAGATGCCGCGCTTCACCGAGGCGATGATTTCCGCCGGGTCGCTTTCGCCAGCCAGCATGTAGGTGTTGGTCATGCGCGGCATCGGCAGGTGCGCGTAGGATTCACGGCGACCGTTACCGGTACGGGCCACACCCATCAGACGGGCGTTGAGCTTGTCCTGCATATAGCCTTTGAGTACGCCGTTTTCGATCAGTGTCGTGCACTCGGTCGGGGTGCCTTCATCATCGACGCTCAGGGAGCCGCGACGACCGGCCAGCGTGCCATCATCGACGATGGTGCAAAGCTTGGACGCAACCATCTCGCCCATGCGCCCGCTGTAGGCCGAACTGCCCTTGCGGTTGAAGTCGCCTTCCAGACCGTGGCCGACCGCTTCGTGCAGCAACACACCCGACCAGCCCGAACCCAGCACCACCGGCAACGTACCGGCCGGCGCAGGAATGGCTTCCAGATTCACCAACGCCTGACGCAACGCTTCACGGGCATAACCCATGGCGCGGTCATCGCTGAGGAAATAACGGTAATCGGTACGACCGCCACCGCCATGACCGCCGCGCTCACGGCGACCGTTCTGCTCGACGATCACACTGACGTTAAAGCGCACCAACGGCCGTACATCGGCAGCCAGGCCACCGTCAGTGGAAGCCACGAGGATTCGCTCCCAGACGCCGGCCATGCTCACGGTGACTTGTTGGATACGCGGGTCGAGGGCGCGAGTCGCGACGTCGATACGCTTGAGCAGTTCGACCTTCTCGGCACGGGTCATCACTTCCAACGGGTTGTCCGGCCCGTACAACTGGGCGACATCCTGAGTCGTGAACGCTTGCACCGTGCCGTTCTGACCGGCGCGGGAGATCGAACGCGCCGCACGGGCCGCGGCGCCAAGGGCTTCGAGGGTAATGGCATTGCTGTAGGCAAAACCCGTTTTCTCACCCGATTGCGCTCGCACACCGACACCTTGGTCGAGATTGAAGCTGCCTTCCTTGACGATTCCGTCTTCCAGCGCCCAGGACTCGGAAATCTGCCCCTGGAAATACAGGTCGGCGGCATCGATGCCCGGGCCGGCCAGATCGCCGAGCACACCTTGCAGGCTCTCGATAGTTACGCCGCCGGGCGCCAGGAGGTGTTCACTGACTGAGGACAACAACTCGCTCATATGCTTTACGCCTTAAATTCATCGTTCTGAGGCAGGTCGCTGAGCGCCCTGCGAGAAAAATCGCCGGTGACTGGACACCGGCATCCGCGCCCTGATGGACGCCTGTTCGCTGCTATCGCGTTCGGCCAGCAGCACGGCCTCGCCTTGATCCTGTTGCGCCAGCACACGTCCCCACGGGTCGATAATCGCGGCATGGCCAAAGGTTTCTCGCGGCCCCGGATGCGTCCCACCCTGGGCAGCCGCGAGCACATAACATTGAGTTTCGATGGCCCGCGCGCGAATCAACACCTCCCAATGCGCCGCGCCGGTCACCGCGGTAAAGGCCGACGGCGCGGTAATCAACTCCGCACCGGCAGCGCGTAATTCGCTGTACAGCTCGGGGAAGCGCATGTCGTAACACACTGTCAGCCCGACTCGACCGACAGGCGTGTCCGCCACGACTACCCCACTGCCATAAGCATAGTCATCGGATTCGCGATAACGCCCGCGATTGTCCGCCACATCGACGTCGAAAAGGTGCAACTTGTCATACCGTGCAACGGTTTCGCCGTGCTCATCCACCAGCAGCGAGCAGGCATGCACTTTGGCCGTCGGCTGATCCACCGGCGGCAACGGCAACGTGCCGGCCACTATCCATAACTTGAGGTCGCGGGCGGTCTGTTTCAACCATGGCAGGATAGGGCCTTCGCCCAACGCCTCGGCGCGGCCGATGTCGGCAGTGTCGCGACGGCCCATGGCGGCGAAGTTTTCCGGAAGCACAGCCAGCTGCGCGCCACCGGCTGCCGCTTGTTCGAGCAGCCGACGGGCCTGGGCCAGATTGACCAGTACATCGCTCTGGCTGACCATTTGAATCACCGCTACAGACATGGCCTTTTCCTGATCTGGAATCAACACATACCTGTAGGAGCTGACGAGTGAAACGAGGCTGCGATCTTTTGATTTTGATCTTGATCTTGATCTTAAAAGGCAAAATCAAAAGATCGCAGCCTCGTTTCACTCGTCAGCTCCTACAGGGGACTTACGGCCATGCTACTCCATCGGCCTGAGGCGTGGCGTTGTCAAAAAGGCTTGTCGAAGGTGATTTTCGGCTCTTTCCACGGCCCCTTGACGGTGTATTGGACGCTGGCGAAACGCGCCACACGGTCACCGATCAGCTTATCGATCAGGAACAGCGCGCCGCCGATAGCCGGTGCACCGACGATCAGCGCGGCAATAGGCAGGTTGTTGGTCACAGGCAACGTCACCAGCAACTTGGCATCGACCTTATCGCCCACCAGGTCCAGCGTCCCGTTGAGTTCGATGTTACTCGACGGACCGGTCAGCCGGATCGGCTCACGCGTCACGTATACACCATTGGTCGCGACCAGCAGGCCTTTGACCCGGTCATAACTCAAGCCTTTGCCGAACAGGTCGGAGAAGTCCAGGCGCAGCCGGCGGCCGATGGAGTTGAAGTTCAGCAAGCCAAACACGCGCAACGCCTGGGCGCTGCCCTCGACTTCAACAAACCGGCCTTTACTCAGCGAAGCATCGAGGGTTCCAGAGAAGCGCTGGGTGGCCAGCCAGGCCGGCGAACCGGGCCAGCGACCATCGACATCCATATGAAAATCTTCACTGGTGACACTCGGCGCAAAGCCCCAGCCCTTCAGTACATCGGCGAGATTCTTGCCGCTGATCCGGCCCTTGTACCAACTGCTGCTGGAACCGGGCGTGCCTTCCCAACCGCCGCTGCCCTGCAAGAGGATGCCCTTGAGGCCCAGATCCAGCGTATTAAACGCAATGCCCTTGGCGGTCGGACGGGCTTTCAGATACCAGGCCCCGACGAGGTCCTTGCCCTGGAACAGCTGATTGATGGTGATATCCAGTGCCGGGATCTTCGTCGGATCCACCGAGGCCAGCGGGTCTGGCGAGTTTTCGTTGGCCAGGACCGTCGGGTCTGGCGCCGGCAAACGCACGTATTGCAGATTGATCGCAATCGGAGCGGCTTTCGCATCGGGGATGCTGGCACTGCCCTTGACCTGCTGACTATCGAGTTGCAAGGCCCACGCAGCAGGTTTGCGATTCAACTGTACAGAAGCCTGATCGAGCGTAGTGCCGACACCGCTGAGCTTGCCAATCTTGAAATCCGCACCGCTGAGCAACTGTTTGGCGTTGCCGCCCGGATCCTGGCCGGCGTACTTGTCTAGCAGGTCCTTCCAGGGGCGGACATCCAGTTCCGACAGCACACCGCGCACCCGCAGGCCTTTGGCGCCAGGTAGCACGGCATTGCCGCCCCCCAGGAACAACTCACCGCGCCCGTCGGCAAAGTTGCCGGCCGGCGCCGCAAACGTGAAGTTAGCCAGCTCACCGTAATTGACCCAGTAGCGCCGCTCCGCCCCTTGCAGGGTCATGCGGAACGTGGTGTCGCGGCCGACGTCGGGCGCCATGCCGAACGGCGCCGGCAAATCGATTGCTACGCCCTTGAGGTTGGAGCTGACCATCAATTGACTGTCGGGTCCATCAAGGTTCAGCTGCAGCTGATAAGGGATCACACCGGACACTGGCAACGGCTGAGTCACGCTCAGCCAGTCAGTCAGTTTCTTGACCTCGACCTGGCCCGAGGCGGCGACGCGAGTCTTGAGGTTGCCGGGGCTGCCATCGGCGAAAATCTGTGCAGTAACCGGTTTATCGAAGGCGCGCGCGGTGATGTTTTGCCCGCTCAAACCCTTGGTGCTGTCGAAACGGAAATCACCCTTGAGCTGAGTCAGCTCCAGGGTTGGCTCGGCCAGTTTCAGACGGGCCTTGGCGGTCTTGAAGTCGACTAGGATCTTCGGCTGCTCGCCTTTGACCAATGGAATGTCCAGTTTCAGTTTGCCCCGCAGATCGCCCTCGCCTTCCCAACCGGCAAAGGTGGCTGCGGTGCCGATCGGCGCTTCCTGGAGAATCTTCAGGCCATCGCCCAACCCGCCGGCGAATCCGCCGTCGAGGAACAGATGGACGTTTTGCCCCGCTGGCGCGTGGGGAATATTGACGTAAATGTCGCTGACCTGGGTATTGAGCAGTTGACCCTTACTGGCCAGGACCCGCACACCGCTGTCTTCAACAAACACGTCACCCGTGACGTTGCTGACATGTGGCCAGCCTGGCTGGAAGGCCAGTTCGGCGTCGTGAACCTTGAAGAACAGGCTGATGCTGCGGGCAGTCTCGGCGGCCCCATGGTTCAGCGAACCCTGGTACTGGAAGAAGCCTTCGTCCACCGCACCTTTGAGAATCGCCGTACGCAGCCATTCGTCCAGCCCCGGGCTGAGCATTGTCGGCAAATACTTGGCGGTGTATCGACCGTCGCCGTCCACCAGACCGACCCGCAGGTCCATGTAGTCTTCCTGGGTGTGGTCGAAATGCAGGCGGATCAGAAAGTCGCCGGCAATCTTGCCCTCCTCGCCCAGCACCTTCAGGTACGGCGCGATCAAGGTGAAGGCTTCTTTATCGAGTTTCCAGGTCAGTCGGGCATTGGCCTGAATGTACTGCCATGGCTTGGCGAAGATCGGGTCCAGGTGCAGGGAAAAATCCTTGCTGTCCATGCGCAGCTCGCCACCGCCCAGATCACCGCTGATGCTGCCACTGACATTTCGCGCCGCCGGAGCGCCGTGATAGGCATCGAAGCCGACCCGATCCAGGTTGGCGGCAAAGCTGAATTTGCTGTCGTCGGTTGCATTGGGCCGGAAGTCGATCAGTACGTTGCGCAGGCCACCGGTCACTTTGAGTCGCTCGACGGCGGTGGCAATGCCTTCGGGCAGCGGCCCCAAGGCATTCAGAATCGGGGTGATCGGGGTGAGATCGAGGCGGTCGGCTTGCAGATGCCATAGCTCTTCAGTCTTGTCGGTCGCCGCGTTTTGTTTGAGTTGCAGATGCGATTCCCAACGGGTCTCGCCGAGGTTCATGGCCAGCGAGTCCAGGGTGATCAGGACGCCTTCGGAACTGCGCTGGAAATAGCCATTGAGCGCCAGATTGTTGATCTGGATCGGCTTGCGCTCGGCGTACGCGCCCTTGAGTTGCGGCGCGTTCAAGCGAATCGCAGCACTTTGCAGGGCGCCCTTGTTCCAGTTCACCCAAAGCTCGCCGCCGGCCTTGAACTCGGAAAAATTCCATTGTTGGGTCAGGCGCTCAGGCAACCATTTCGACCAGTCGCTTTGCGGCAGGCTCAAATAAGCTTCGGCCTCGCCGTCTTTCCATTCGCTGGCGCGCAGACGGGTGCGCAGACTCATGGCCACTGGCTGGCCGTCCGGCAGGGTCAAACGTGCATCGAGTCGCTGGCGGGAGACGCCGGTTTTCAGATTCAGACCGACGTAAGTCAGGGTTAGAGGCTGCTCTTGCAGTGGCTGCAAAGTAACCTGGCTATCAAGCACCGACAGTTGTTGAACCATCTGCATGCGAGTGAGCAATTGCTCGGGATCCAGCGGCTGATCCTGCTGAACAGGTAAACCTTCCAGCGCCCAAGTCCCGTCCTCGCTTTCCTTGACGCTGACCTTCAGACCGCTGAGTTCCAGGTGAGCGATGCGCACTTCACGAGCCATCAAACTGGCCCAAAGATCCGGCACCGCGCGCACCTGATCCAGACGCAAGGCATTGGCGCCCTCGCCAACCATCACGTCGTGAGCCAGCATAATCGGAGCAAAACCGCTCCAGTTGCCTTCCAGTTCGCCGATATTCAGCGGCATACCCAAGGCAGAGCTGGCTTTGGATTCGACTTCGGCACGGTACTCGGCCACCAGCGGCGTCAGCTCTCGTCCGAGGCTGACGTACAAGGCCATCAACACCAATACCAACGCACACAGCCCCAAACCCCAGCGGGTCAGTGCGGCCAAAATGCGTGTCAGACGTTCCATGTCAGTTGGCTCCCATGGCAAAAATACTGCAAAAAGCTGAGGCCAGCCGTTCTAGTACGGGTGAAAGACAGCGATTCAGAGCAGCACCACGTCGTATTGTTCCTGGGAATACATGGTTTCCACCTGGAACCGGATGGTGCGTCCGATAAAACCTTCGAGCTCGGCGACATTGCCCGATTCTTCATCGAGCAAACGGTCGACCACTTTCTGGTTTGCCAATACACGATAGCCTTCCGCCTGATAGGCGCGAGCTTCTCGGAGGATTTCGCGGAAAATCTCGTAGCAAACGGTTTCCGGCGTCTTGAGCTTGCCGCGGCCCTGACAGCTGCTGCACGGCTCGCACAGAACTTGTTCAAGACTTTCACGGGTGCGCTTGCGAGTCATCTGCACCAGGCCCAACTCGGTGATGCCGATGATGTTGGTCTTGGCGTGATCGCGCTCCAGTTGCTTCTCGAGTGTGCGCAGCACCTGACGCTGGTGCTCTTCATCTTCCATGTCGATGAAGTCGATGATGATGATCCCGCCCAGGTTGCGCAGGCGCAGCTGGCGAGCAATGGCAGTCGCGGCTTCGAGGTTGGTCTTGAAAATGGTTTCTTCGAGGTTGCGATGACCGACGAACGCCCCGGTGTTGACGTCGATGGTGCTCATGGCTTCCGCCGGATCGACCACCAGGTAACCGCCGGACTTCAGCGGGACTTTGCGCTCCAGGGCTTTCTGGATTTCGTCTTCGACGCCGTACAGGTCGAAAATCGGCCGCTCACCCGGGTAATGCTCAAGACGATCGGCGATTTCCGGCATCAGTTCGGCGACGAACTGTGTGGTTTTCTGGAAGGTTTCCCGGGAGTCGATGCGGATCTTCTCGATCTTCGGGCTCACCAGATCACGCAAGGTGCGCAGCGCCAGGCCGAGGTCTTCGTAGATCACACTCGGCGCGCTGATGGTTTTGATCTGCTCGTTGATCTGATCCCAGAGACGACGCAAGTAGCGGATGTCCATGAGGATTTCATCGGCACCGGCACCTTCGGCAGCGGTACGCAGGATGAAGCCACCGGCCTCTTGGATGCCTTCTTTGGCCACGCAATCAGTGACCACTTGTTTGAGACGTTCGCGCTCGGCTTCGTCTTCAATCTTCAACGAAATGCCGACGTGTGCAGTGCGCGGCATGTACACCAGATAACGCGATGGAATTGACAACTGAGTCGTCAGGCGTGCGCCTTTTGAGCCGATCGGGTCCTTGGTCACTTGCACCACCAGGCTCTGGCCTTCATGAACCAGAGCGCTGATGCTCTCGACCGCCGGGCCTTCGCGCAGGGAAATTTCCGAGGCATGAATGAACGCGGCGCGGTCCAGACCGATGTCGACGAAAGCGGCCTGCATGCCGGGCAATACCCGCACGACCTTGCCTTTATAGATGTTGCCGACGATCCCGCGCTTTTGCGTGCGCTCGACGTGGACCTCTTGCAGAACACCGTTTTCAACCACCGCCACGCGCGATTCCATCGGCGTGATGTTGATCAGGATCTCTTCACTCATGGCAGGGTCTCGTTCAGGCATGTTCACGATAATGGCCGCATCTTGTCAGTACGACGCTCAACGCGCGTTAAGGGTTTGCCAACAGGGTATGCCGAAATGGCCAAGCAGCTCAGCGGTTTCGCACAGCGGTAACCCGACCACCGCCGAGTAACTGCCATTGAGCCCGGCGACAAACACCGCGCCGAGCCCCTGAATGCCGTAGCCGCCGGCCTTGTCCTGCGGCTCGCCGCTGGCCCAGTAGGCCACCGCTTCATCGCGACTGATGTTGCGAAAACGCACCAGACTGCGCACGACCCGAGACTCGCAACGCTCACCCTCTCGCACCGCAATCGCCGTCAGGACTTCATGTTCACACCCGGACAACATCATAAGCATGGCGCACGCTTGCGCTTCATCAACCGGCTTGCCGAGAATTTTTCCGTCCAGCACCACGGCGGTGTCGGCGCCCAGCACGCAAAAATCTGCGGCGGACACGACGGTCCCACGCCCGGCCTCGGCTTTGCCGCACGCCAGGCGCTCGACATAGGCCGACGGGGATTCATTTTCTAAAGGGGTTTCATCGATGTCCGCACTGATGGCGGAGAACGGCACGCCGATCTGCGTGAGCAGTTCACGCCGACGCGGCGAGCCTGAGGCGAGGTACAGCTGTTTCATCAAGACCTCTCCTTGTCTAGTGCCGGTGCGGGCAAATGCCGGACCGAATTAATTGATTTTGTAGCGTCGACGCAAACCGCGCAAACCGTAACTGATCCACGGCCAGAGCAATGCGCTGACCAGTGCCGGCAAGACCAGCGCCAGCGTCGGCTGACGATTACCGGTCAGGGCACTGAGCCATAATTGAACAAGCTGCGCGAGGCCGAAGATCACCAGGATTACCAGGCTCTGTTGCCACATCGGGAACATGCGCAGGCGCTGTTGCAGCGCCAGCACCAGGTACGTGATAAGCGTCAGGATCAATGCGTTCTGGCCCAGCAGCGTGCCATAAAGCACGTCTTCGGCCAGGCCCAGGCTCCACGCGGTGACCATCCCGACTTTCTGCGGCATGGCTAACGCCCAGAATGCCAGCAGCAAGGCCAGCCACAGTGGACGGAGGATTTCCATGAATTGCGGCAGCGGCGAAACGCTGAGCAGCATGCCTATGGCGAACGTCAGCCAGACCATCCAGCCGTTTCGGGAGGCAGTAGCACCAACCATTATTCTCGTCCCCCAGTGGTAGCCGGCGCAGAGACAGGCGGTTTGGCTGCAGGCTTCACGGCAGCGGGTTGCGTGGCCGGCGGTTTAGCGGCCGCAGGTTGCGTCGCGGGCGGCTTGCTGGCGGCAGGTTTCGCAGGAGCGGGATTTGCCGCAGGTTTGGCCGGGGTTATGGCAGCAGGGGCAGCCGTCGGCGCTACCGGAATCGCCGGCGCAGCAACAGCAGCCGGGACAATGGCAGGTTTTGGTACTGTCGCTGGAATGATCGGTCCACCACCGTGCTGGTCCAAGGCTTCTTGAGCCTGGGCAGCTTCGTTGGCGCGCTCTTCGGCTGTGCGGCCGTCGGTGAACACCAGCAACAGGTAACGGCTGCGGTTCAAGGCGGCGGTCGGCACGGCACGCACAATAGCGAACGGCTGACCGGAATCGTGAATCACTTCCTTGACCGTCGCTACCGGGTAACCCGCCGGGAACCGCTGCCCCAGACCGGAGCTGACCAGCAGATCGCCTTCTTTAATGTCGGCGGTATCGGCTACGTGACGCAGCTCCAGGCGTTCCGGGTTGCCGGTGCCGCTGGCAATCGCCCGTAGACCGTTGCGGTTCACCTGCACCGGAATGCTGTGAGTGGTGTCAGTCAGCAACAGCACACGAGAGGTGTACGGCATCAACTCGACCACCTGGCCCATCAGGCCACGGGCATCGAGCACCGGCTGACCGAGGACCACACCGTCGCGCTCACCTTTATTGATGATGATGCGGTGGGTGAAGGGGTTGGGGTCCATGCCGATCAGCTCGGCCACTTCGACCTTCTCGTTCACCAGCGCGGAGGAATTGAGCAACTCGCGCAGCCGAACGTTCTGCTCGGTGAGGGCGGCAAGCTTTTGCATGCGGCCCTGCAACAGCAGGTTTTCGGTTTTGAGTTTTTCGTTTTCGGCGACGAGCTCGGTACGGCTGCCAAACTGGCTGGCCACACCCTGCCATAGCCGCTGTGGCAGGTCGGTGATCCAGTAAGACTGCATCAGTACCAGCGACATTTGGCTACGCACTGGCTTGAGCAGTGTGAAGCGGGCATCGACCACCATCAGCGCGACCGATAGCACGACCAGCACCAACAAGCGCACGCCCAGTGAAGGCCCTTTGGTGAAAAGCGGTTTAATAAGCCGCTCCTCCCAGGCAAATGTTCTCTTTATTCATACGGCATCAAACCGGCCTGGATGCAGACTGACAGAAGATAAACGCCAACAGGCAGCACTGCAAAGTGCTGCCTGCGCGCTCAACAGCATAGATGCGTCGGGCGAGATCACTCGCTCGACAGCAGGTCCATGGTGTGTTTATCCATCATTTCCAATGCACGGCCACCGCCGCGAGCAACGCACGTCAGCGGATCTTCGGCAACGATCACCGGCAGACCAGTTTCCTGGGCCAGCAACTTGTCGAGGTCACGCAACAAAGCGCCACCACCGGTCAGTACCAGACCACGCTCGGCGATATCGGAAGCCAGTTCCGGAGGCGATTGCTCCAGAGCACTCTTCACAGCCTGAACGATGGTGGCCAGGGACTCTTGCAGAGCTTCCAGCACTTCATTGGAGTTCAGGGTGAATGCGCGTGGAACGCCTTCGGCCAGGTTACGGCCACGAACGTCGACTTCGCGAACTTCGCCGCCCGGGTAGGCAGTACCGATTTCCTGCTTGATGCGCTCGGCAGTGGATTCGCCGATCAGGCTGCCGTAGTTGCGACGCACGTAAGTGATGATCGCTTCGTCGAAGCGGTCGCCGCCAACCCGTACGGACTCGGCGTAAACCACACCGTTCAGGGAGATCAGCGCGATTTCAGTGGTACCACCACCGATATCGACAACCATCGAGCCGCGAGCTTCTTCAACCGGCAAGCCGGCACCGATCGCAGCCGCCATTGGCTCTTCGATCAGGAACACTTCACGGGCACCGGCACCGAGGGCCGACTCACGGATGGCACGACGCTCAACCTGGGTGGATTTGCACGGAACGCAGATCAGCACGCGAGGGCTAGGCTGCAGGAAGCTGTTTTCGTGAACCTTGTTGATAAAGTACTGCAGCATCTTTTCGCAAACGCTGAAGTCGGCGATCACGCCATCCTTCATCGGACGAATGGCAGCAATGTTGCCCGGCGTACGGCATAGCATGCTCTTGGAATCTGTGCCGACAGCAAAGAAACTTTTCTGGTTACCGTGTGTCCGAATAGCCACAACCGAGGGCTCATTCAGGACTATACCGCTCTCGCG
>NZ_JBIWAM010000006.1:0-65639 GCF_044760065.1 Pseudomonas sp. NPDC098740
ACTATGAAGCATTGCTGCCGTGGAACTGCTCGCCGGAAATGCCACGGTAAACGGGAAGCGCATCTGACGGAAGGTGTGCTTCATGGATCGCATACAGTCTAGCGCGTATCCGTTCGTTGGGAAGGCTGAAGGAAAATCGCTTCATACGCAGTCGCTCTCGCGTGCGGTAACTAAGCTCCATAGCCGCCATTCAAAAAAATTCAATGGCCCATTTACGCTGCGCGACATTCGTCGTACTTGCAAAACGCTGATGGGCGTTGCAGGTCTTGACCGAGAGTTAAAGGATCGAATTCAAGGGCATGCATTCAACGACGTGGGTTCAAAGCATTACGACCGCTATACGTACTTTAAAGAAAAAAAGTCTGGTTTACGTCGCTGGGCTTTATGGCTTCAAAAAAACGTAATTGACGGACAGTCGAAATGTTCGACTGCCCGATCTCATCAGGGAAGAGGTAAATCAGAACGACACTGAGCGCTGCCGGAGGAACTGAAATGCCCCTCGATCAACGAAGCATGTTCGTGAATCTGGGGCTCGGGCGGATATATCTTTAAGGATGGCTATCAATAGTTGGCTCATGACGCTACAGACATCCGCCAACCCATTTACCTCTCCACCGGTCGGCTCGATATCAAATCCATTTGGATCTGTTGGTTTCCATCTGCGAAGTCTAGTGGATGCTTGTTCGTAATATACCGGCCTTTTATTATAAGGATACCAAACACCGAAATCTTGACGGTAATTTATAGCGTTCCGAACCGTCGATGTCCAGCCTCCATCATTGTGGCCCTGCTTGCATAGAGTACGTCTTAATTTCTCCGAAATCTCTATAGCCTTCATTGCCGAGGGTATCGGGCCGAGTGCGCCTAAGATGGAGCTTTCAATGCTTAGCAGAAGCTGCAGGAAAATTCTCCACATGTCCTGATGCGAACCACCACCTGAAGAAAGCTGCTGTAGAGTTACAGTGTCTTTGTCTACGTCGCCTCTTTTTAATAAGTAAAGCCCACCAGGAATTTGTGGGGCTACCCCTAAATATTGGCCGGCCACTTTATTCATAACCGCAGCGGTGGGGCTGGAGATATAGGTCAACGAACAACCGGTGATTCGAAGCAGAGCGTGAGCTATGTAGAATGCCGCATAGTAATGGCGGATACATTGCCAGCCTAAGGATTTAGACGAGATCGCCGCAGGCTCTGCATCTAGCAAAGATTCATAGGCAGCACAGCTGAATCGGGATATCTCGCTGGCCAATGCCGCTGTAAAATCGGTATGACGATTTGAATGGCCGAGCGTAATAAGCTTTGGAGTGCAGGCCACCCAGCTGTAATTACCTTTGAGCAGCCAGTCTTCCACACCTTTGTAAGCCGGTTTGGATATTACGTTTATACTCGACGCCCATTTTGAGCGTACCCCGTCGGCAAATGCACTGGCTATCAACTCTTTTTGCATGTTTGTCAGCCAATAATAAAGCCAGATTTGAGAGCTTTCGAAAGATCCATAGCCAATTCTTTATGGGATCTTGGCGGTTTGATGAGAGTGCCCGGCTTAACTCTCGAGAACATATTTGTCATTACGTCATGGAACGCTTCTTCTTTGAAGTGCGGTCCATGACGATCCACTACTCGCTGAGCAATTTCTGGAAATATCTCGAAAATGGCTCTGAATACCGTTGCGTTCACAATAGACTGACGAGCGCCAAGTGTTGTGAGTCCGCTATAAAACACTCGGATGTAGCTTCTGAGTGCAGGATATATAACGGAGCTTGAGTTTGTGGCGAACGCGGTTAGTATCGGTTTGACTGCGGCGTAGAATGTGACTCGGCTAAGTTTTCCGGTGGCTTTTGCGGATGAACTTAGCAGTCCAATCAGTGGGCTATCCTGGTCACTATTAAAAGTGTCGAATAGCTCTCCGAGAACAATTTCTTTGTCGTCCTCAAAGTCTGCTAGTTTTTTTATATCCAATAGCAATTCATTTGGGACTGGTCTTTGTTTAGTGTTGATGTCAATGAATAGTCGGGATTCTTCCTGCTTCGAAAGTCCGTTGTAAATTACCACTGGAACTCGAAGTTTAGTGTTGGCTTTGGCAAAACCAAAAACACGATGTTGGCCGTCTATAATTAAAAATGAGTGTTTTGCGAAAGTGAATTCTAGCGTCTTTCCTTTGCCGACATCTTCGAGCGCTGCATCTGGTTGGGCAGAGAGAATTATAGAACTTGGAATTGTTCCAAACCCCATGTCCATATAATCTGCGATGTCCTGCGCTCGTTTGCTGTCTAATACCCGCTGAAAACCTTCTATAGGGTCTTCTTCACGGTTAGTTGCGAAGCAACAGCTTGCCAGTACGTCGGAAGGCATCGTGAGAGTGTAAAATCTGTGCTTGCCTTGAGTTACAAAACTCATTGAATACCGGACTCGCTCCCCTATATTCGGGAGTTCGTCAGGAGTATTAATAATTGGAGTTCGCGTCCGTTTTTTTATTTCTGTCATGATGCTGCCTTGCCCCCAGTGTTAATCTGCCGGAATGATGACATTTTTGAAATGCATTCAGGTAGTCATATTTCCAGATCGGTCCCCTGAATTTTCTGATGCAAGCAGCTAAACAACATCGTTGGGTTTCCAGTCTTTTGGGTTTTTCTGCCATTCAATTATCGCTGACTCCCTCCATCCAACTCGTCCAGGTGAGATGGACACCGGTTTTGGAAAGTCTCCTCTTTTCATTGACCGCCATAGAGTCGCATGAGAGAGCGATGTAACCTCGATGACGTCCCTCTCTTTCAAAAAACGATCCAGCTTACTCACGTGTTTCTCTCCGCCACGTCCGATTTTTTTGGCTACTTTGTTCCCGAGAAGCGGGTTGGTTCGCCATAAATGCTGCCCATTCTGGGGACCTCCGCTGTTGTCTTTTTTTGCTATAGGCAGCGTGGGTTCGTGTAGAACTCGCCTTGTCACATATGTCGCAGACATGGGGTAGGTCGAGCTTTTGGCTCGCCATAGCTGGTCGTTGCCGAGTTTCCTTCGTGATAGCCTCAGCCGCGCTGCTGTTGAGGGTTTGACCTTGCATGGTTCTCTCCTTTCAGGGGTGGCGGGGTGCCATGGGGTTGCAGCCCCATGGCACCAACTTTTTGCGGATGCTTAACTAAGGATCCAAATCATCAGATCCGGCACCTGGACCGTGACAATGGCGATCATCAGCACCGTCACGATTGCGCCGATCAATTGCCCCAGCAGGCCCCCGCGTTCAGTCTGTTCAAGTTGCTCTGTGTTGCGCATGGTTCTCTCCTTTCAAAAGTGCCGGTTGCAGCCGGCGTTACAGGTTGCTGTCTGGCAGTCGCACCAGGTGCAGCACCAGGTGTTCAAATTCGTCCGTGTCTTCGGTGCATGACTGCCAGTCCAAAACCGCCTGGATCTGTAGCCTTGAACAATTCAGCACCAGGATCTCGCGCTGACCGTCCGTAGCCCGTACCTCCAAAATGTCGACCAGACCGTTGGCGCCGTAGGCCTCGGCCTGCACCGTTTTGCGGAGATCGTTTCCGAGTTCACTGAGTAGCTGGGAGACGCGGTCCTGCAGGCTTTTCGCATTACTACGATCAGTGCCGGCAACGACTTGAATCTGCATGGTTCTCTCCTTTCAGGGCTGTTCTACGTGGGTTGCAGCCCTACGCCTGGAACATCCAGCACTTAACGGTGGGTGACTTGGTGATCGTGTTGTTATTCCGCGTGGCCTGATAAGCACGCACCGCGCTGTCGACTGCTTTGTTCGATTCCAGGAATTTGCGGCAGCGGGATTCCTTCAGGCGATCGCGCAGCTCGCTGACGTCGGCCAGCTTCTGCCGGTGTTCTGCGGCTCGCTCGACGAACTCGTTGAGGTTGATGGCGATGACGTTGTCTTTTTTGCTGTGGTTGACCACTGGGCCGTCTGCATCAAGGCCCTGCAGGTAGTCGTAGACTTCCCAAAATTCAGCAACCACAGGGTGATCTGCGCTGATCGAGCTTTGGCGCTCGATGGCCATCGAAACGATGCAACGCTGGGTGGCGCTGATCTGGGCATCGCTCAGCGGTACCAGCGAACGAATGCAGTCGACCAGGCCGAGCAACTGAGCGTGGTTTTTAACGATGCGCTCGACGCGGATATAGCCTCTCAGCTGATTGCCGCAGTGTTGGCATGCGGCCTTTTCGTTCGTGGCCGGGTACTCGGTGTCGCAGCTGATGCAGTGAGTGTGCAGTCGACGCAGGCGAGCCTCATGAGCCGGAATTTTGTCGGCAAGCGTTGCCATGACGTCGCCTTCATGCTTCACCGCCTGCAGCAGGAAGTGGCTGAGCTTATTGCCGTCCAGAGCTGTCAGCCGATCAGCCGCGGCTCGGCTTTCGGGTGTTACGTTCGGCCGCACGAAATGGAGCTTCACAATCCGCGTCATGATGGCTTCGGAAGCAATCACAGGCGCATTTTGGCTGATGGCGATCGTGCCTCGGAACGGTGGCTCGTAGGTTTCGTTGCCGGCGGTTTTAACGCCCTTTGTCGCCAAGGTGCCGCCACCGAAGTAGTCCTTCAGCTCGTCCCATTCGAAATTCTTTGCGTGGGACTTATCGTCGCCGCTCCGATCGGACTCCAGCAGCACCACCGGCATCCCGGACACTTGCCCCATCAAGCGGCTGCGGCCAGCCTTGGTGGATTTTGAAGGGTCAAACCCTTCATAGCCGGCACGGCCCAGCAGTTTCCACAGCAGGTTGAGCAGTGTGGTTTTACCGGCACCGGCCTCACCGGTGGCTTCGAGGAAGGGAAACGACTGGTAGCGAGCACGGATCTGCTCGGCGAACAGCGAGCCGAACCAGAAGGTCAGCGCGACAACGCCCTGGGCACCGAAACACGTCCACAGCAATTTCGCCCATTCGTCGCTGTATTCCTTCGGGTCGCGCTGGATCCTCACCGGTACCGCGCGTTGTAGGGTTTTCAGACGCAGTTTCCCGAACTCGAAGAACTCCTCGTCATTAACGTCGACCACCTGGCCATCTTTGATAGCCACGTCGCCATACACGTAGCAGCCGTATTCCTTGCTGTACCCGACGAAGTCGATCGTCTGAACGGTTTTGATCGCGAACAGCTGGTCCTTCATGATCTTGTCGAGCTGCTGGCCGCTGCCGGTGAACACTGCGCCGGCGGCCATGCCGAGCAGGCGCTTCTTGAATTCGCTCGCAGCTGCGACCTGGCCACCGGTGAAGGTGTTTTTTACCGAACCGCCGTCGTGCGGAAATTCGACGCGGAAGAAGTACCAGGATTCGTCCGTGATCTCGTTGCGCTGGAAGTACAGCGCCTGGGGATAGCAGTTGGCGATCTCGACCACACAGCCCGACATGCGCAGCGCTTTCTCCCGCATCGCTTTGTTGTTCAGCTGCTGCTCTTCGTGGTTTTCGCTCGTTTCCAGTGCCTGCATGGCGCTGTTGAATTTGCTAATGTCCAGCTTCCACCAATACAGGCGGGACTCAAACCCGAAGTGGAATTCCTCGCGCTCGCGCCAGTCGTAAATCAGCAGCGCTTTTTCTGACGCGCTCTCGGCGATAAGCAGGGCTCCGTGGTGGCGGGCCTCGTTGAGGTCCGCTTCGGTGCGCCGCCGGCGATCGGCTTCATCACTGACGAAGGCCCAGCGCTGATGCAGGTCGTTCCAGTCCACCTTCCTAGCATCGCGTTGTGGAATTTGAGCCGCAGTGCATTCAAAACCCAAAGCCCTGGCCATAGCGACCCATTTACGCGTGTAACGATGTGCGCCAGGCTCGTTATCTAGTGCCCACACCAGTCTCGGCAGATTGCCTGCTCGATCAACGGCCAGTGCTTTCAGCGAGGCCTCGGGAAAAGCATTCGACGACATTGCCGCGACCGCATCTATCGCGTTGTGCTCGAGGGCGATCGCATCAAAAATGCCTTCAACGATCCACAGTTCTTCGGTCTGTGACAGGTCGATATTCGGCGAACACCACCAATAGCCCTTGTACGACTCTCCGGGTTTGAATCGGGCTTTCTTCTTTCCGAAGCGCTGAGGCTGGTCAATGAGGCGCTCCCAGTAACCGCCGCGCTCCAGGGGAAAACGGACCGTTGCCGACCCGATATTCAGGACGCGATCAAAATAGTTTTCCTGGGTGAACAGTCCGGCGACCAGCTCAATCTTGAAGCCCCGAGCGAACTCCATATAAGCGCGGGCGCTTGCTGTCGGTTGATCGTCCGTGGCCGGGGCACGTTTGCTCCAGTCGTCGAACAGATCCGCGTACAGCTCTTTGACATGCCACTGCTGACCGCATTTGCTCTCACGGCCGCACTTGATGAACCACGGGTTTTCGAAGCTCGAATACAATTCCTTCTTCGAGCAGGCAGGGCAGGTACCACCGCGCATGAAGTCGGTGCCTGTGCGATGCCGTAGGCCATAGTCGTTTTCGAGTCGGGTCAGTACATCGCCCCGCATTTGCTGTTCCATCTTCACGCCTGCTTTCTGATGGCGACCTGAAGGGCGCCGAGAGTTGTTTTTTGAGCCGCCAAGGCGGGGTAGGCAGACAGAATTGCGCCGGTCCGCAAGCCATCAGGGATGCGCCGAAACTCATCCGAGTACCAATGCTCCTGAATGCCCATCCGAAGGCGATCACGCAGCTCCTGGTGCAGGGCTTCAGCGAGGTTCTTGCTAAGGTCCATCCGGATGGAAAGTGCTGTATTCATGGCTTTTTCCCTGATTTCGGGCGCAACTTGCCCAAACCCACTCGCGAAAGGTGGTGCTATTCGGTTAGTTGAAAGGGGCTGTCGGTTGAGGCTCGGTAGCGTCGACCAGGTGTTTGAATATCAACACGACGGGAATGGCGAAGGACTTGCCGCTGGCTGGGTCTGTGAGCATCGCCACGGACGCACTGCTGTTCTTTAGGTCGAGGTGGCGCTGGCCATCACCGGAATGCAATTCGGCGTATGCCAAGCCCGTCAAAGTTTCGGCAAGGTAGACAGGTACTTCCAATGTCGCTTGCAGGTACGTGACGGTGCGGTTGAAGAGCTGCTGGTCATTTTCCAGGTGTTCAGCCTGGTGGCGTTGCATGTAGCAAAGCGCGGCGCTCTGCATGGCGGCGCGGTACTCGCGTTCGGGGTTTTGCGCATTGGTCATCATGTTCATCAGGCCGTCTCCAGCTCAAGTAGGTCCATTTGTTGTTCGCCTTCCTTCTTCATCGCGTGCCTGCGAATCGCCACGGGGGCGACCGGCAGGCGAACGGACGGATTGGGCATACCGGAGGGGCTCATTTCATGAGTCATTTCGAACTCAGCTCGGACTGACCAGCCGCAGGCCTCGTTGGTGCATTGCAGGTAGGCAATACGCAGAAAAATATGCGTGCCTTCACTTGTGCGGATCCGCATTCGCCCTTGGCAATGCGGGCATACCAGTTTGTAAGTGCTCACTTTGTTTCCCCCATCGCGAATTGCGACATTTCGGCTAAAGCCGAGAACTGGCGGCGCTTCTTGCGCCTACTTCATATCCTGGCTGCCCGGGTTTTCCCGGTGCAGAACGATCACCGCAGTGACCTCTTCATGTCTTGCTGCTACGTGTGCTCGATGTGCCGCGAGAATGTCCTGCACCTCGTCGTCCTGGATGACGCCGTCTTGAAGTGCTTTGGCAATGATGGCGTCGACGAGCCCGCGCTTTACGGTGGTGTTGATCGAACGGGCGTATAGGTCGAGGTTGTCGAGCTGCCCTGCCTCAGCTACGGGGACAAAAACACCGCCGTACAGATTGCAGACGAAGTCGGGGAGGTGAGTGGTGCCGGTTTGCGACTCCAGAAGGCAGATCTGCTCATCGGTCAGTGGCCGGCTACCAGCGTTTTCATACGCGTGGTTGTCGAACTTTTTGACCGACATCCCTAGACGCGGTGCTGCGCAATCACGCCCCCCCGGGTATGCGCAAATGACTGCGCTCACAACTTGGCGACGGGTTTCTAGAACAGTGCGTTTCATCTTCTGGTTTCTCAAAAAGGTGAGTGCAATTAATTTGAGATCACGCCGTCTTTGATACCCAGAAGCACAGCCGCTCGGTGAGCTTCGCCTCGCAAACATTTTTTTTGACCATTCAGCACTGCATAAACAGTGCTGGGGTTGAGGTCGTGTCGTTTGGCGAAATCAGCAGCAGACAGTCCCTGCGCGACCAACTTACTTCGAGCCAGCTGTAAGGCTTGCTCCGTGATAGCTGTGTTCGGCATAGTGCTCATTCGTGTGATTTAGTGTGGAATTCTGGCGATCTTGGTCCAAATATTTGGGACTGTCAAGCAATGAGGGTGCGATTTTGATGACCATTGGAGCTCGGCTTCGCGAAGAACGAGCGCGGCTGGGCGTTAGCCAAACGGAATTGGCAAATGTTTGCGGTGTTAAAAAGAACACTCAGCTGAACTATGAGAAAGACGAGCGAAGCCCTGATGCCCCGTACCTGCTGCTAGCTCACAAAGCAGGGGTGGATATTCACTACGTTTTGTTCGGTGAGCCTTTACCCGTATTCGCGGATCAGCTGTCACCTGTTGAATCCGAAGTCCTGTCCTATTTTCGTAACCTGTCGGATTACGACAAAGAATCCATCCGCCGTATGGCTTATGCGATGGCTACCGTCGCAAAAGACTCAACACCAGCACCACGTACTTAATAGCCATATCTAATGAGAAGGAACTTGCGTTCATGTTTGGGATTGCCAAAAGAACTGTGTTGGCTGCTGTACTTGCATCATCTGTAGCGCTCTCGGCTCATGCTTTGGAGCCTCAACACTTCGATAATTTGCCTGCGATGGTCGAAGATTTCGGAGATTTTTCCGATGAAAATGGCACGTTCAAAGTGCTGAAAGCTCAGCCCCTGCATGTGCAGTTTTCTCCGCAAGTCGTACCTGGTGACCTACCTGAAAATGTTCGATACGAGGTGCAGCGAGCCGCCCTGTACGGCGTGTATCGGACCTTCGTGCATACCTCCGCCGAGTCGGTTCAAGTCACTGCCCTCCCCATTGAACTGGACATCAAGAATGGTGTTTCCAAAAAACTCAAGGGTCCATCGGTTGACGTGACTGTTACTCGGGCTCAAGCGTTGGCAGCTGTACAGAAGCTGATTCAGGTGAACAACCTTGCAGAATTGGTGAAGCCGGAACAGATGGGAGATATGCAGCTGGATAACTGGACCAAGAACTTCGAGGCCCTGTATTACAAGCAGCAAGGGATCGATAGGCTGCTCGCTGAATTGAAAGCGAAGCAAGGTTAAGCGGGATCGTCGTCCGAGGCTCAGCGTCAAAAAGCCCAGCTTCTGCTGGGCTTTTTTGTATCTGAGCGAATGCCCCCATTGGCTAAATGGTTCGATATGGGTACTGTATGTGCATACAGTGATGGAGCTTGGAAGACAATGGAACCGATTAGCGTCACCCCCGTAACCGCAGCCGATGGGCTCGCTATGTTCGAGCCTATTACGAAATGGGAGCGGGAGTTGATTGTCGGCTACAGACGTTTATCCAGCGATGATCAGGAGCGCTTGCTCCAGGTGCTGCATGCTTTGGTTTCTGTAACCGATGAAGGTAAGCCAAGTGCACGGTTGATGTCCTGTCAGCGTCACGCCTGCTAAGAAGGGGAGGCGACTGCCTTGCTGGAGGTCAGTCGTTTAAGCTCTCGCTCCGCAGCTCGTTTTGCCGAGGCTTTGCTCTCATACAGATGTGACAGTCGTTTTGGCTTGCTCTGATCACCCTCGGTAAGTTTTTGTTGCTTACCGCTCTTCTTGTCGCGGTACCACGCGACGATTCCCGTGTAGTCCTTGGCATCGTCGGCCAGCTCCGCTACCTCGTCGCCATCTGGCAACTTTGATTCAAGCTCAAGACTCGTGGTGAATGAGTCCGCCGTGAAACTGTGTTTGACGTTGCCCCCCAGCCAGATAATGTCCGCGATTTCCTGCTTGATTCCTGTGAGGGAGTAGGTGAGTTCCGGCGTTAGATCCGGACGACCACGCGCCAGCGTATAGCTGAGTGTTGCCGTTCCCCGCTGCAGCTTGTTCCACTCTGCCCGGGCAGCGACCAGTGCGGTTTTCTGGTCGGTATAGGAATGCCGCAGGTCCTTGATATTGTCGCCGCCGCCGGATATCGCCTCTTTTTTTTCAGCGCTGTTGACGTCGTAGTAGAACGCCCGTACGCCCGTGTAACTATCCCGATCCGCTTGAAGGAATCGGTGCTGGTCGCCGTCCCGGCGGGTCAGGGTGATGTGCGGCAGGTTCAGTCCGCTGGCGCTGGTTGCATTGCCGATCGGCATGAACAGCAACTTGCCGGCTTTTACTGTGGCAATCGCATCATGCTCTTGTCCCAGGCGGGAGAGCAGGTTCGCGTCTGATTCATTGGCCTGATCAAGATGCACCAGTTTGATCGCACTGAATGCGGCGCTTACCAGCGGGCCAAGGCCGTAGGCCCCCGCAATGGCTTGCACTACTGACTCAATTGTTTCGTTATGCCAGCTTCGTTCCCGTTTGACCTTCAGTCCCGCACCCATGTCCACGCTGCGCGCTCGGATGTTTAACTGGTCCGGCGCGCCGCTGTGTTCGGTCTCATCGACCGTGTACGAGCCTTTATCGACCAGCCCTGTATCGCTCCAGCCAAGCCATAGGCGCAAGGTCGCACCCTTCGGTGGAATGACCAGTCGCCCGTCATGATCCGAAAGCGAGATATCGAGCTGGTCTGCCGCGAGTCCGCGGTTGTCGGTCAACTCGATGCTTATCAGGCGCTTCTCGATAGCCGCTGTAATGTCGCGTCCGTCGACCTCCAGCCGGCAGATCGGACGCGGGTAGGCTTTCGCTTCCCGCATGGAGGCCTGCGCATCATTCAGATAGCCATCGATCTGGCTCAGTGCCTGGTCGATCACAGGATTTTCCTCAGAATGTTGCCGGCGGTGTTGACGCCTGCGCCGAGCAGGTCGACGCGGCCGTCATCGATGCGTTTAAGCGCGATGGTGAACTCAATCCGACGCGCTGCGCCGTCCGAGAAGAACAGGGTCTTGGTCTCGTTGATGCTCTCAATCACCCAGATGCCCAAGATCCTGCCGGTGCCTTCAATCAACGGCCAGGCCTTGCCGGTATCGGCCATGGCGCGAAGTGTGTCGAGGCTGAGCGGGGTTCCGGCGAGTGCCGGCAGAAGAATTCCAGGCATGCTGATTGAGTCCTCCCCACGGCCCAGGAACTGGCGTGATGGATTGGTGCCGATACGGGAGGTCGAGCCGTGACGCCATTCTGTCTGCCGCTGCAGTTCCTGATACACCAGGGTTTCGAGGCTGAAAATGAACATGCCCAGTGACATCATCATGTCCGTTACTCCTGGTCAAAAAGGGCGCTGCGTCCCTTGGCTTGTTTTGCATGCTGCCGCTTGTCCAGTTCTGCAGACACGGCCCGCGCGATCGCAGCGGCATCCATCCCTGGGGCGGCGTGAATGTTGATGACGATTTGATCGGGCGCCATCTGCATCGCTGCTGGAGCTGCAGCAGCACCGATTGGCGGGCGGTTGTCGACCGCGATCGCGCCTTGAGCCCCGCCCATACCCACGGCGATCGCGCCCACTTGGGCCAGCCGTTTGCCCATGCCCATGATCGATTCGAGAATGCCGCCACTTTCCGCTTTCGCCCCAGGTACAGATGCGGCTGGCTTCAGTGCTGCTGCAGCGGCCCCGGGTACGGCGGCGGCTGGGTTCAGAGCTGCTGCAGCGACCCCGGGCACGGCTGCAGCTGGGTTTAGCGCTGCTCCTGCGTTGGTGATGGCACCAATGGTCACGGTCCCTGCTTGAGTCATAAGGTCGCCCACCGCCTTGACCGCTTCCAGAGGCCCGCTCTGACCTTCAGCAACGCCCTGCGCCAATCCGGCCATGGTGAAGCCACCGAGCTCGGCAAAAACCCGGGAAGGGCTGTGAATACCCAGCTTCTCCTTGAACCAGTCGACGGTGTTGCTACCGGCGTCAGAGATCGCCGTCTTCACGGCACCCATCGCGTTCGTGATGCCGTTGACGAGCCCGGCGATGATCATTCCTCCGAACTCGGTGAATCGGCTGGGCATCTCGACGCCCATGTAGTTCATCACCGCCGAGAAGGCCTGGTAGATCAGCCCGATTGGGCTGAAATTGGCGAGCGTCTGCAGGATGCCGCTGATCCCGCCGCTGAAGCCCAGTTTGATCTCAGCCCAGGCACTGACGAAG
The DNA here is from genome assembly GCF_044760065.1 of Pseudomonas sp. NPDC098740. Classification (NCBI taxonomy): domain Bacteria; kingdom Pseudomonadati; phylum Pseudomonadota; class Gammaproteobacteria; order Pseudomonadales; family Pseudomonadaceae; genus Pseudomonas; species Pseudomonas sp. NPDC098740. Next base: position 12,189 of record NZ_JBIWAM010000006.1, read on the forward strand.
TAAGCCTTCACCTTGTCCCAGTTTGCATAGATCAGATACGCAGCGGCGGCGATGGCCGTAATGGCCGCGCCAATTGGATTGGCCATGAAAAGGCGGCCAACCCACATGAATGCCTGACCGACAAAGGGCAGTACTTTCGAGCCAAGGTTGAACAGCAGCCCGATCACAGAGGGCAGGCGGATCCCGATCAATGACAACCCGTATCGCACGGCGAGGAACGGGCCAAGGGTCGTGGCCAGTGCGAGGGCAACCGTGCTGAAACCGATCGACAGTGCCGCAATGCCGGCGCCTACTTTGAGGATACCCAGCACCAACCCCGGGTTAGCGGTCGCCCATGCATTGACGCGCTCCAGGACACCGTTAAATCCAGTGACCAGTTGGATCAGTGCTGGTCGGAGGGTGGCGCCCAATGCGCTGCTCAGGTTGAACATGCGGTTCTGAGACATTTCCCATCGGGCCGACAACTGGTCTGCGCGGATGTCGCCCTCGCGTTGCATCGAGCCATCGCGTTTAGGCGCGTTGTCCGCTCCATTCACCAGCTCCAGCTGCCGCCGATATTCCCCCATGTTGGCAGCAAGCTTTGCCGCGTCGTCGCCGTATTCTTTCCCGAACAGCTGCGTCATAACGCCGAGCTGCTCGTTTTTCGGCAATTTGTTAACCGCATCCAGCACTGTTTTGATCGTGCCGGTTGCGTCTTTCGCCATCCCGTCCTGGACCGCTTTTGCTTCAAGGCCGATCGACTTGAGGCCTGTGACGAATCGCTTAGGTTGTTGGGTGGCGATCGCTAACTCTCGGATCATCGCGTTAGTTGCGGATCCCGCGACTTCCGCCGATGCGCCAAGCGTGAGGAACGTTGAACCCAAAGCGGCTGCGTCCTTGAACGACATGCCGACCGACGCGGTGATGCCTGCCGTGCGCTGCATGACGTCGATGATGTCCCCACCCTTCGACATCGCATTGTCATCAAGGTAGTTGATCGCGTCGCCGAGCTGGCCGACGTTCTTGATGGGCAATTTGTATAGATTGGCGATGCGCGCCAGGCTCTCACCGACCTGGTCCGCAGGAAGCTCGAAAGCCGTCGCGGCAGTCGCGGCGACGCGCGCAAACTCCAGAAGGTCGTCTTTGCCCTGGATGCCCATTCGCGCACCGCCTTCTACCAGGGCGGCGATATCGGTAGTCGCCATGGGAATGGTTTCGGACATCTTCTTGATGGCCGCGCCCATGTCGTAATAAGTCTGGGTGAGCTGTCCGTTGCCATCCCGTGCGCCTTCGACCTGTTTGGCGACACCCGCCATGGCATCTTCGAAGCGAGAGTAATCTTTGACCATCCCAATGATTGGTAGGCCGGTTGCAGCTCCCACGGCACCCGCGCTTGCGCCGGCTACAGCGGCATTGCCGGCGAGCTCTTTGCCCTTGGAATAATTCCTCTGCGCCTTCGACACCCGCTCCTGCTGTTTGGCGAGCGCTGAGAGGCGGTCTCTCTGATTCTGGATGGCTTTATTTGCCGCCTCGATCTCGGTTTTTAGGCGGCGCTCGGTGGTGCCGAGGTTGCGAGTATCCGCACCGGTCGATTTCATGAGGGGGATCAGGCGCTGCAGCTCCGATCGCTGAGCCGTGTGTTTGTTGGTCAGCTTTTCCACCGAGGCGGAGGCGTTGACGAACGCCTTTTGAAAAGCCGCAGTAGGGGCGTCCATCTTCTGCAGCTGTTCACGCAGGCCGCGCAGCTTGTCCTGCGCCTTGGCCAGTTCTTCGGAGGATTGGCGGACGGCTTCCTTCTGGCGGGTATAGCTGGAAATGTTGGACTGCTGGGCGTTGAGCTCCTTGAGCTGGTCCCGCGCCGCTTTTAAGGCGCGAGACGTAGCATTGCTCCCAGCGCTGATCTGTTTGAGGGGCGCGGTGACCTTGTCGATCGCCGACAGCAGAAATTCCAGCCGCAGCTTGTCAGTCATCCTTCGCCCCACTTCGCTTACGAGCGCGTTCGCGCCAGTCCATCAGTTCGGTCAGGGGGAGCGGATCCATCTCCGCTGGCCCCCAGTGAAAAATCACGGCGATATCCGCCATCGCGTCATCTACGCAACGAGGGATGCATCCACCTTCGCCGACTTCGGCAGCAAAAAACCGGCAACCTCGGTGGCCATCTGCACTAGGTCGGCCGGATCCATCAGGCCAATGTCGTGATCGGTGAGGGTCGGCGTGGTGATGCGCGGAAGGACCTTGCGCAGTGCGAGGACATCCATCTGCAGCAGATCGGTGAGCGAGACGCCACGCAGCTCGCCGGAAACAGGCTTACGCAGTGTCACTTCGGTGATCTCAGTCGAGCCTCTGATGATGGGTGTATCCAGGGTGATGACTGGACGGTTTGGGTTTTTCTCGGCTGGGGTGTCTGCAGCGTCGGTTTTGATGGGAGCGGTCATGTCGATATCCTATGGATGAGAGGGCGCCGGACGAGCCGGCGGGGAAAGCTGTGCTTACAGGCCGATCGCCTTACGGTGTTCTGCCAGCATGTCTTTGCCGTTGACGTTGAAAATGAAGTTGAGCAAGTCGATCTCGATCTCGACGTTGCCGTCGATGGTCAACTTGTAATAACTGCAGGTGGTGGTGAACTTGTGCTCTGTGTCTTCACCACTCTCCGAGTCGCCCATGTCGATTTCTTCGTGCCGGCCGCGCACGACAACCTCCACGGCTGAAACCTCACCGGTATCGTCGCGCTGAATAGAGCCAGCCCACCGCAGCATGATGCCGCTTGCTGACACCGCACCGTACTGACGCAGCGCCGTCAGATCCCAGCCGCCGAGGGTCCATTCCAACTGGATGCCGTCGTCACCGTGACCCAGGTCGACCTTCACCGCGCCATCCATACCACCGCCCCTGAAGGCTTCGAGCTTGCGGGCGAGTTTGGGCAGGGTGACGCTCTTGCACTCACCGACGTAGCTGACACCGTCGTTGTACAAGTTCATGTTCTTGAGCTTCTTGGGCAGAGCCATGTGGGCGCTCTCCTAAAGGCGCGGCCAACGCCGCGCGGATGAATGAATATCAGGCGTTGACGCGGCTGGCGAAGTCGACCAGGTAGCGATCGGTGATGCGCTGGCGAAGCCCCAGGTTCTCCAGTGGTGGTACTGGCGTGTAGTCGTAATCCAGGTACAGCTTGCCGGCCTTGAGGGTGTCCTTGTCGTTGGCGGCTTCGTCGTACCAGCACTCGCCACCGATCAGGTAGCCAAGGCGTACCAGTTCTCGGAACTTGGCGTTGATACCCTCGACGATGTCGCGCACCAGGCTTGGGTGCATAGGCTTGTCGATCGCCCAGAATTGGCCCTCGGCCATGGTGTCGGCCAATACCTGGGCGGTACGGGTGTAGTTTTCGAAGGCGAACAATGGATCGTCGCTGCAAGTGCGAGAACCCCAGAAGCGGAAGCCTTCGCGACGAATCAGCGTGGTGACATCCGCTGCGTTAAGCAGGCCGGCATCGGTAGCCGGGTTCTGCAGATCCCAGTAAATGTCCCGGCTCAGTCCGGACACGCCATTCACTGCCACGTTGGAAAGGGTTTTGTGCCAGCCGACCTGCTCATCGAGCTTGGCGCGCAGGCCCAAAGCGCGTGCGATAGCCGACGCCGGCGCATCGGCATTCAGCGTGGTGTCCCAGTTTACGAAGTCGGGCCAGATGGTCATCAGCTCGCGGGCACCGAAGTTTTCTCGGTAGGCGATGGCGTCGGAGACAGTCTCACAGTCCCAGGCACTGGCGTAAGCGAAACCACGCAGCTTCTGTGCGGTAAGGACCAGTTCAGTGGCCACCGCCAGCGAGTCGAGACCAGGTACTCCGAGGATGCGTGGCCGCACACCCAACTGCGCCTCCGCAGCCAGTAGAGCCTTGAGTCCGGTGTACTGACCGCTGGGAGAAACGCCGCCGATCACATTGGTGGTGGTCGCGGCAGCGTCCGCACCTTCGGCGACACGAACCACCACGGTGACCGGGCTTGCTTGGTCAGCGATGGCATCCAAACTTTTTGCGAGCGTGCCCAGGACGCCTGCCTTACCGCTGGCGGTAAGCACATCGGTGAGCAGAACAGGACGATTGAGAGGGAACGCGATCGGATCGGCATCTTCAGCGGTGCAAACCATGCCGACGACGGCGGTTGCGACGGTGCGGATCGGGCGGGTGCCTTCGTTGATTTCGACAACTCGGACGCCGTGGTGATAATCAGTTGGCATGGGGAGAACCTGCGCGTGGGTGGCAATGAAACGCAGGGTGACGCGCGCGCGTTGGTTGGACGAGCGCGGGGGGTTGTACGGAGAGGAGCTACAGGGCGCAGGAGCAAAAACGCCCTGGAGAGGGCGTTAATGGAACAGTTCAGTCAGCCATGGTGGGGCAGTAGGCCGGTGTTCAATCAACGGAAACTCGCCCGCTTCCGGCCAGTTGCGAAGGGCGCGGCGGTACGCCTGAAGCTCGATGTACTGCGCGGGTGTCAATGTAGTTTCCAGGCCCTCTTCCAGCTCGTCGCGATGGCGCGAAACAATACCGTCAGTAGCCGCAAGCTGCCCGTCACGCCATGCACGCTCAACCTCCGCGAAAAACTCCGGGGATGGCAAAGGAGGATCAATCAGTACCGGATAACCATCATCACCCCAGGCAATAACCTTGCCTTCCGACTGCCCCGCCAGCAGCTCGGCATGGTTGGCAGAAGTGATTTCTACCGCATCCTGAGGAATCAAGCAGACCGGGTTAGCCACCTCAAGCGTGTCCGGGATTGCACTCATATCGGGAACATCGCGGAGTGTTATCGGCTCGTCCCCGGTGTTCGTCATCAGCTCGTCGCCAACCCAAACAGACTCGCCCGGCTCTACGACGATATCCGTCTTTGGTCGGACCCACGCCGAGTCTTGGATAGTGGTCAGGCGGACCCCGTGAATCTCGGTATCGTAAAAACCGCGAGTGGATTTTGAAGTAAACATAAGCGCCCCTAATTAACATCCAATAATAAGTGCTTGCACATTTGCAGTCGAAACAGCCCCGGCCAAAGTTGCTCTAACTCTAGTTGCTGTAAGCGGGGTGCCAGCAGCGTCAGCAACGTCATCCCATGTTGCGGCGTAGGTGCCCGTGCTTCCGGCCACTGAGACTAGAACTTTCAACTTTGCAGTAGGGAATGCAATAGGGTGGGTTATTGTTGCGAGCCCATTAGCCGCAGTAGCGATTGTTGCCAACTGAATAATCAGGCCACTCGGTTGCCTCAGGTAGCCGTTGCTGGCGAGTAATGCATAAAACAGTGCAGAAGAGGGTAACGCGCCATCTCCAGAGAGGATCTGCCAAACAGTACCTACTTTGGTGATTTGAAATACTTGTGGCAGCACAACCACATAGGGGGTGGGAAGCGCGCCTACTTGGCTCAATAATTGGTCAGCACCTTGAACCAGTAGGCGGCCGCCTTGCCCCGTGCGCACAGTGATGGTGGCCCCGTTAGGCACACTTGCGAGAGCTGGCAGTGTTATGTCAACCGCAGATGCCTTGATAATTTTGCCGACATCCGCAGGAGTCAACACCGTGTTGGCGGCTAGCTCTAGATAGTCCGAATAACTCCCTTTTGACCGCTGCACAAACTCCGTCGTAGCGATTTTCTGGGTGTTATCGAACAGCGGTGGCGTTGTCCAGTTTGCACCGGCAAATATCGCCGCATATTTGAGCGAAATAGAACCGCCGCGTAAACGCCACTCACTACTCACCTTGATGAAATAGGCGTTATCCCCGAGAGCCAGTACGACCGGCACCACGCCGCCGCTTTGCGCGGTCAGCGTATCGCCACCAGAGGCCAAGATGGTTACCGCCCCACTACCCGCATTGACCACTTCTACAGTTGCCCCATCCGGCACGCCGACCGTTGGCGGCAATGTCACGTTGATAGGCGTTGCAGACGACGCGCTAACTTCGCCACCAATACTTGTGCTCGTTAGAACCGTGGTGGCGCTTATGGAGTTGAAAATTGAGTATTCAACCCCCGCCCGCTTGAGGAACGCGGAGTTTACTAACTTGAGCGACTTGTCGAACTGGGGTTGGGTGGGCGCCGTTGGAGTACCCAGCAAGGCTGGGGAGTTGATCGGCGCATAGCCCTGAGTGACATCCTGAAAAGTCAGAGCCGTCGCGCCGAGGACAATCACCCCATCGGTGACGAGTTGCCAGCGGGTGTCGGCCAGCGTAGTGCCTTGCTCAACAGACACCACCAGCGCCGAGGTCACCTCGGCATTGGTGTCGGCATCCAGCGCGCGCGTCCAGGCAGGCGCAGCGGCGATCCAAATGCCATTGTCCTTGGCCACCGCCTGGTTTTTCACCAGCACCCGCGCGCCCGCCGGCACCGAAACACCGTCGATCACGTGAAGACCCGCCAGCGCGATGTTGGCCGTGGTCGCGACCAACACCGATTGCTTGCTGTCGAGCTTGTTCAGCTCTTCCAGAATTTTGCTATCGACGTATTCGCGGGTCGCCAGCACCACCGACGGGTCAATCTTGAGCGTGATGTTGCCGGTGCTCGACACAATGAAATTCATCCGCACCACTTGCGTGCGCCCGGACCCTTGCGACAGCACCGGCTTGAAGCTCGGCGCACAGTTGGCCACCGCTACCAGATCGCCGTCTGCGTCATACAGTCCGATTTCGCGAATCCACTTACCGCCCTCATCCGCCGGAATCACCTGCTCGGCGATGATCACCGCCGAGTTGAGCGGGTCGACCTTGAGCTGATTCAGCGGGCGGCGGCGCCACTCACTGATGAGGCTGGTTTGTGCCGCACTGGGGATCGGGTCGGTGCCATTGGCATCACCCACACCCATTTCCGTGAGCTTCCAGGGAATGCCGAGCGCGTCGGCGTTCGCCTGCTTGGCCATCCCCACATTTGTGAGGATCGCAAAAAACTGCGAATTCGCATCAATCATAATAAACGTCCAAGGTGTCTATGGAGTGTTCGCGGCCAACCACGCCGATGGTTCCGGTGACCTCGATGTCACGCATCACCGGCGGGTAAACGTCGATTTCATCGCCTTCGTATAAGGCGACGCTGATATCTAAACTTCCGTTTGATTCGAGGCTGATCGCCAAGCCGGTCAGATGGCGGGTGACGGGCTTGGCGTCGTCGATCAAGCGCTCCAGCTCCTGATACATTTCCTCGGTGATACCGGTGTCCAGCACGCCAACTTTCAGCGCGAAGGTGCCAGGTACTCCTTCGGGCACCGTGTTGAACCACTCCACAATTTCGATCAGGTAACCCAGAGGCTCGACCACACGCCTCAGTGCTCCGATCGTTCCTTTGCGGGAGTGGATGAAGTACGACCCTTTAATCACCTGGCGCTTGGTGGCCTCTGACCAGCTGCTATCCCAACGGTCGACCGAGAATGCCCAGGCGAGGTAGGGCAGCAGTTGCACCGGGCATCGATCAGGGTTCAGCAAATCCCTAATCGGAACCGGCACGCGGTCAATTTGCGCGAGCGCCTCGGCCGCTAGCCGCTCAAGCTGTTTGGCATTCGGCGGCAACAGGCTCGTCATGACAGCGCACCAACGGCCACGCTGTATCCGGTGCAATACGCTGCCTCGGCTTCGCTCGGCGTGATATCGGTCCAGTTGCTCAGCACCACCTTGCGCACGCCCTCTACATGCAGCGCGGCATGAATGGCCGACTCAGAGATCTCTACGCCGAGGCGCCGACGCTGAGTGATGAATGTGACGAGGCGGGCTTGCGCCGCTTCGCGGATGGGCTCCGCTTCCGGCCCCGTTGTGGCGAGATAGATAACCGCGTCGACGTGGTAGGGCAGGACGGTCGCCGATTGCACTGTTAGCCGATCGGCAACCGGACGACGGTCATCGTCGCTGAGGTATCGACTGACGACATCCAGCAACGCCTGGTCGACGCTTCCGTCCCCGACCAAACCCTGAACAGTGACGACGACCACACCGCCGGCGACGGGCTTTCAGCCGTTGCATCGGCAACGCGGCCGTCTGCGCTGCGCGCGTGCAGGATGTAGCTATTACGGGGCCCAGCGGTGGAGAGGCCTTCCCATGCCATCTGCGCTCGCTCGCGCAGCGAGTCGTCCGACTCCATTACCGCGACGATGGGCGGGACGGCTGCGCTGTTGCCTGGAGTCACGACCAGGCGCTCGACGTTGACGTTGCCGGCGAGCTGCTCCAGGTCCTTTCCCTTGGCCTTGGCGAGCATGTTGGCCAGCGACGCCTCATTCACGCGCTGACGCAGCAACATTTCGCGATAGGCATTCTCCTGTAGGAGCTTGGTCATTGGCTCCGACTCGACGGCCAAGGTCGCGGCGACGGCAGCTTGTTGGTCGGCGGGCCAGAGGCTGACCGCATAGGCCTTGCGTTCGGCGAGGATCTGCTCGTAGTCGATCTGCTCGACGACATCCGGATCCGGAAGCTGAGCCAGGTCGATAGGTGTGAAGGTTTTCATGCTGTTGCTCCCAAGCTGAGAGGAACGCGCAGGCTCAACGGCTCGTTGGTGTCCACCAGACTGCCTTCGATGTCGAGAATTGCCTGGCCGGCAACATCACCCAATGTCAGCTGGACGCGACTCAGGCGAATCCGCGGCTCCCAACGCATCAGCGCGATGGCTGTGGCCGCATAAGCCTGCAGCCGGGTTGCGCTGTTGAGTGGCCAATCAATCAGGTCGGCGAGCTGGCTGCCGTATTCGCGGCGCATTACGCGGGTTCCGATGGGGGTGGTCAGAATGTCGGCGATCGATTGCACCAGGTGATCGTCACCGACGATGCTGCGGCCGGAATTGCTGTTCATGCCGATCATGGGATTGGTCCTTGGGACGTCCCGTTACCTGACTGAACGCCGGAGGTGCGGTGGTTGACCAAGCTGATTTTCTGCTCGCCGGCGACGACATCCTGGGTGACTGTCACCAGACCATCGATCACAACGTCACCGGTGACGTGAACACCACCTGGTGCGATGAGATTGGCCTTGCCGCCATCTGGCAATGTGGCGCTCAGCGTGTGGGTTGCGGTGTCGTAGTCGACGACAGCGCCATCGCGGTACCGACGTCGGCGGCGCGTCGGCACGTTGTCCGGCGCGGGGAAGCGATCGCTGTACAGGCCGAAAATGACAAAGCCATGGGCTGGGTTGCCGGAAGGCGAGAGCACCAGGCACTGCTCGTCGACACTCGGTGGATCCCAGTCGCTGTCCTCGCCGGCACGCAGGGCGAAGAACGGCAGCCAATCCGTCAGCAGGCCGCCGGTTTTCACACGGCAACGCGGCTTCTCCGGATCGAGCTCGGCAATCGTGCCGGCTCGGATCAGGTTTTCAAGGCGTCGGGTCAGTTCAGTAAGAGAGTCCATGCCGCCGATGTTGCAGGTCGCGCGTGCGAGCTGCATCGGCGGTGGGCTGTAGCGCGAGTGCGTACAGGAGAAGGTCAGCCGGCAAGGTGATCGATGAACAGATTTCGGATGTTTTCCAGCTCGTCGCCGCTGAATCCCAGCAGCTGCCGTGTTTCGTATTGCACATCCGCTTGGCCGCGTTCTGGTCGATCCTTGAGGCCGTACTGGTGAACCCGGGCAATGCGGCTCACACGCCCAACAAATCCGACCGAAATACCGTTTGCTGCGCTTTCGGTGCGCAGGTAACGGGCCGTTTTCAACTTGCCGAACATCTTGCCCTTGATCCGGCCTTTTTTTCCACGCAGGTCCTTTGGCTTGCGAGGGGAGAACGCCGAACCATCAGGATTGCGCTGCGTGGTGATGCGTTTCGACTGACTTCGACGTAGATCCCGGGCGATCGCACCAAGCAGCTTGCGGCGTTCACCCTCTTCCAGTTTGGCCAACAACACTGAAACCCAAGTTTCCAGTGCCTGCAGGTCGTTGCTCATGGTTTTTCCCACCGCGCGATGAATTCGCCGCCGGCAGTCCATAGCTCAAGCCCAGGCATGGTAAACGGATCATCGTCGACCACTGGCTCTGGTGGATGATTGACGACCAGGTTGCCGTCGTCCTGGCGTTTGACGATCACACGTTCAGTGAGTGGCAATTTGATCGACAGGTCGACCTTGCTGTTGTCCAGGAGATCGGCTTCGAAGGCGACGGCAGTTTTGCTGCGGTCGACGTTCTCCATCAGCTCGCGCTGATTCACCAGGATCCAAGCGAACAGGGGAATGGCGATGGCGTCGGGATGGCCAGCGTAATCCGTGAAGATCAGGTTCAGCGTGTAGCTGTATTCGAACGACAGACCAAAGGCAGCGGTACTGCGCATGGTGCCTTTGTCGATGAATACCATCATGCGGTCGGGGTTTTTCTTTAAATCCGGTACCGAGGCGAGCAGGTGAGCGCGTAGCGATTCTGGTTTGTTCATGGTTTACCCGCCTGGGTCTGCTGATGCTGGTAAACCATATCGACCTGCGCAGCGCATTGCGCCCAGTCGTTCTCGGTGACGTCCTGGTCGTTGAGTAGGGCGCCGTTCTTGTCCGGTTTAGTCGCCGACAGGGTGCAAGGCACCACGGCCGGACAACCAGTCGCGATAAGCAGCGGCTCCGGTGATGGCGGGGCGCTCGCGCATCCGGCGAGCAGCGTCAGGGAGAGGCTGATCAGCCCAAAAGCGAAGTTCGGCATTCTCACGTTTCAAGTCCTCAATCGTTCGTTGACGGGTGGCGAGCCCTTGGCGCAGTTGGTTTTGAACGCCGCGCAATACGGTTTGGGCGTTCCGCTCTTCCTGCAGAGATGTCTGAAGTTGGTTGGCCGTCGCCTCGCTGCGCGTGGCCCTATCACGTGCGGCATCGGCCGCTTGATTCGCCAGCTCTGCATTTTTGTCAGCGACCTCAATCCGCTGGGACTGGGCCCAGACAAGGAGCGCGATCGCGGCAAGCAAGACCGCGCCAAACAGCGCCTGGCGCAGCGTGCTCAAGCTCGGTACCAGCCAGCTGCATTCATTGCGGCGACATCGAGTTTGCGCATGTCGCCGCACATGACGATGGCCTTTACGCCCGGTTTTGCGAGTGTGATCGCCTCGCCGAGCTGTCGGACCAGGTCATAAGGCGAGTCCGCCGGCAGTAGAAAGATGTCGCCATCGGCGGGGCTGAGTTTGCGGATTTGCTCTTGGTCAATCATGCGGCCTCCGGAATGGGGCAGCCTGCAGCGTGACGCTGATAGGCGCGCTCCAGCTTGGTGTCATACAGGTTGCGGGTGTAGTTGGGGCCGTTGTAAGCCTTGGCGAACGCCGCCCATTTCTTGCCCTTCAGCGCCTTGAGCAGCGCCGGGTCAGCTTCGATAAAACGCACGAAGGCTTCGAATTGCTCGTTCTCGTCTCGGGCCATCCGATCGGCAAAGTCCGAAACGCTTGCGTATCCAAGGCGCTCTGCGTGATAGCCCATCACCTGGAACGCGCCCCAACTGGCCGACTCCAGCGCGCAAAGATCGTCAATCAGTCGGGCATTCGCCAGGCGCTGGTGCTCTGCCGTTCCGCCGGCGTAGCCGCCTGATTTCGGATTGACCAGGTTGGGTTGGGCCACAGTCAGTTGGTCGGCGTGGGCCTTCAAATCGGCTACATCATCACCAGGTGCGCGCGGCGTGTTGAGCTGGCGATACATGATGTGTCGCTCGAAAAGAATCTTCGGCTTGCCGTTGTCCAGGAAGCCGCTGCCTTGGCTTTCGACTTCGTTGACGGCCATGATCGCGGCGAGCTCAACGCCCAGGCGTGCAGCCGCCTTCACCAACAGGTCGTGCTGCAGCAGGTTCGAACAATCGGCGCCGGCCAGCGCCAGAGCGGTTTTCGAGCCCGCAATACCGTCAATTACCAACCCAACCTGACGCTGGTAATTACGCACTGCGGACTCGGTGGCATCACCGAAATCGCCGTCCGGATCCAGACCGGCGCCGTGCAGGTTAAGGCGCTGCTGCAGTGTGCGGACCTCTTGCCCGCGATCGCCGTGGCGCAAAACACTCATAGCTGATCCACCTTGCGGTTGAAGAATTGCTTGGCCAGTGCGCGGGTTCCCTCAACGCCCAGCAGTCCGATCACTCCACCGAAGAACGGGCCAGTGGTGGCCGGAATGCCCAGCAGAAAGAGCCCATGACTGGCCGAAAGCGCAAGGGCGCCGCACAGCGGAGCTTCAAGTAAAACCCGGCGCCAGGTGCCGCCGCCGTAGATGATCCGTAGCGCGGCGATTACACAGGCGAGGCCGCCTGAGTAGATGGCAGGCCAGTTCAGTTCGAGCCAGGCAGCGAACCAGGCCCATGTATCCGGTTTGTCAGGCATGCGCGTGATTCCGCTGTCCAAGGTTGAAGGTGATGGTGTGTGTGCTTGCGATTTCGGATGACTCAATCCCATAGGTTCACCATTTGCAGCTCCGGGGCTTGCGGCGCGATATCCGGCAGCGCTACCAGAGTGCCGTGCGGAATGATCGTGCCGAAATCTGATAGCCCCGGGTTTGCCTCAAGGACTGCCTCGGTGATGCCGGCAGTGCGGCCGTAGACCCGCCAGCAAATGGCGTCGACGGTGTCGCCCTGAGCGGCATACACGGAGGTCGTCATCAGATGAGCTCCACGGTGGAATGGCCGACGCCCAATAGATCGCGAATGGCGAAGCGGGCGTCACGACGGTATTCATCGACCGAAGGTGTCAGTTCGTCTGCGTTCTTGTTGCCGTCGACGCTGGTGTCGTAGCTGCGATATCGCTCAGCGAGCTCAGCTCCAACGCTGCAATAGATCGAACGGCGGTAAAGGTGGATGAAGTGGCTTTCGCCATTGACTTCAAACGCCGGCACAGCCGCGATGGTGGTGTATCCGTTCTCCACATGATTCAGCTTCACCTTGGCCAGTTCGCCGTTCACCTGGATCAACGCGTTGACGGTCACGACTTCAATGCGTGCGTCAGTGATGCTGCCATCCAAGCGAATAGCGGATCGCAGGTGGACGACATCGATGTCAGGCCAGAACCCGTCATTGGTGATGACAAAGGGTTCGTCGGTGCTGCCGGTGGCAATAAATCCGCTCATGGTTCAGCCCTAAGTCGGCGGTGGCCGGGGCGTCACAGCAAGGAAAGGAGAGAAACCTGCTGTTCAGCCCCGGGCCGCCGGGGTTGCGGGGTACGCTCGGTCAGCTCCCTGGTGGGGGAGCAATCTTTTTCAGGAGGCGTTCAGCGCCTTCCAGATCCTTCTTGCCACCGCAGCTGTTGTTCAGCTCGATGGCGCGTTTCAGTAGTTCAATACCGGCCATTACCTGACCGGGTTGGCCCGGGTTATCGGCGCTCAGACCAGCCACCGTGGCGCGTCCTGTAGCCAGATACAGCTTGGCTCTGGCTTCGTCCGGCATGTCTTGCTCGGAGGTCAACTCCATCGTCCGGTGCAAGATGGCCAGGTCGAATCCGCCACCGGTTTTCTGAGAGCTCAACGCCGCTTCGGCGACTTCTTCAGCGACCAGGCAGCCGGTGGTACGTTCGAAGCGATCGGGCATCAGTAGGTTGTGCTGCAACACATACGCTGCGATATCGAGCGCGCCGTTGTAGTCGGCGGCATCTACACGCCAGATCATGATGGTGGTGAGTACTTCGTCCTGGGCGCCGTTGCCCGTTGCCAGAACACCGTCGACGTAAGGCACGTAAGCCGGCAGAAGCTGCAACTTGAGCGCGGCTTTGCCTTCGTTCGACTGGATCTGTTTCAGGCGCAGACGATCCTGCAGCAGCTGGGCCAGCTGCATTTCGTAGGCCGTCCCGCCCGCCATCGAAACGGCGGGCGAAGCGGCAGCAGCCTCCTGCGAGGCAAGCGCCTTCAGCCGGTGACGTTGAGCGAGGGAGAGGGCCATTGTTACGCGGCCTCTTCGATGTTTTCGACCAGGGCGCCGAGACCGAAGTCTTCGATCACGTAGTCCTCGTTCGACGATTGATAATCGGCGATGCGATCACGCTCCGGCTCGTCCTTGGTCATGCGACGACGGCTGCTGATCTGGAAGTAGATCGACAGGTTCTTCAGCGTCGTGATCATGATGCCGCCGTCGATGAAGAACGGTGCGTCTTCGATCGGCAAGCCGCCCAGGGTGCCGTTGGCGATGATTCGCGCGGCTGCCAGCTCGTTCTCGTTGTCGGCGGCGCCTTCGATGTTGGCCAGGAACTTCGCGTGCAGCAGGTTGCGATCGACCAGGACGACCAGATCTGGACGCTTTCGATGCCATGGGTCCAGCAGCTGGATGGCGTCGTAAACCAGACCGTCGAGCGTCTTGTAGTCACCGGTCGGGCCGATGGTGACCTTGCCAGCGACCGAGCCGCTGCTCAGGACACGTTCAGGCGCTTTGGTGCGGTACTTCTCCAGCCAACCCACGTTTACGTCTTCCAGCAATGGGTGAGCGTTCCGATCGGTAGTCGCCGCAACACTGGTGCCGTTGAAGCCGATCATGATTCGGTCGAGCGCCTGACGCTCGACGATCGCGCCGGACAAGCGAGCCTGGAAGTCTGGAAATTTCGCCCAGGCATCCAACAGCGCGTAAGGGATCGCGGTATCGAAGTCGGTTTTTTTGCAGCTGTAAGTGTCGTTCTTTAGCGAACTCACGCCGCGAGGATTGCGGGCGGCCTGGCTGGTGTCAGTACGGCCGGCAATGGTCGAGCCGACCCCGAGAATCACTGCCTCACCGTCTTTCTCGTCGACGCCCAGCACGTTGATTTTTTTCAGGAAGGCGCTGGATTCCTGAATAGCTGTTTCCAGCTTCTGCTGAACAGAAGGGGTGACGGTGAATTTCTCCGCCACCGACCCGACGGAGTTGATCGATGCAACCTGTTTGGTGAAGCCGTTGAAGGCAAGCCGTGTTTCGTTACGCATGGTTTTCTCCTGTGGAGCTCGTTAGGGGGCCGAAGTGATCAGTAGGCGGTCAGCACAGCGCCGTCGCCGCCGGTCGCGGCTGGCCGTTTGGTTTGGCTGTGGTCCTGGGTTTCGCCCAGGCGCTTGATCAGTTCGTTGAAGTCAGTGCTGAGCTTGTCCAGGCTGGTTTTCAGGTCTGCGGAGAATTTTTTCTCAGCGGCCAGCTGGTCGGGCAGATCCTTGACATGCTCGGCGACAGCTTCAACGGCCTGGCTGATCTGGGCGAACTCGCCGTCATCCTTGGCCTGTTTGCCAGAGAGCAGGGCTTGCACCTTGCTGAAGAGTTGGGCGCCGAGACCGGGCTTTTCTTCGATTTCTTCGAAGGTGAGTTCGGTTTCCACGGCCTCGGTAAACATCGAGCTCGCGGAGTAGTGGCGGTCTTTGAACGGACTCGCTTCAGGTTTTTGCGCTGAAAACGCGAGCACGTCGGTACCGAGACTCGCCGGGGAATCGGTCACAGCGAGACCGACGATGTAGGCCTCGCCGGTGTCGGCAAAGCTGTCGTCGATTTCGATGGACGTGTAAATCTTCTGTTTCGCCTTGTTCATTGCGATCAGATCAGCGGTCGGTTCGATCTGGGCAAATAGGGCCAGCTTGGTCTGACCGTTGACCTCCACCTCCTCGGTCTTGACTGCCGTCACGTCGCCGTAGGCTTTGAATGGGCTGTCAGGCAACAAGCTGCGGAAATGCTCCAGCCAGATCCGGGCGCCGTAGGTGGTCGGGTTGAAGTTTTTGGCAGCCTGTTCCAGCCAGCTGCGTTTGATGGTGCGCTTGTCCGAGGTAGCGCCCTCAACGGCGACACGGAACCAGTTGCTGCGAAATTTCTTCATGTCGGGAAATCCTCAAAGCGATGCTGCTGAATGCAGTTGCGTTGAGGTGCATCGTCGGCAGTAGCGTTGTTACGAGCAATCAGCGCCAGTTGTAGGTCCGGGCGCTACATGGCACATCGCTACGCCTTCACGCGCGCGAGGCGTCAGCATCGCCGCCATGACGACAACCGACGCCACTCCCATCCGCGATAACCGCCGTCAGGCCAAGTTCCTCTACTGGACCGGCCTGCGGATCTGTGCGATCGCCGAAATGCTGAGCGAAAAGGAAAAAACCGTTCACGCCTGGAAAACTCGGGATGAATGGGATCGGGCTGATAACGTCGAACGCATCGGTGGCGCCCTGGAAGCTCGCCTGGTGCAGTTGATCCTCAAGGACGGAAAGACCGGTGGTGACTTCAAGGAAATTGACCTGCTCCACCGTCAGCTGGAGCGCCAAGCCCGGATCGAGCGGTATAAGGCCGGCGGTACCGACACCGACCTCAACCCCAATCTGGCCAAACGCAACGAAGGTCCAAAGAAGAAAGCGGCTCGCAACGAGTTCAGCGAAGAGCAAATCGAGCAGCTGACCGAGGCGTTCAAAGACGGTTGCTTTGGCTATCAGCTGGACTGGTACCGGGCGAGTAATCAGCGCACTAGGGCGATCCTGAAAAGCCGGCAGATCGGTGCGACTTACTACTTTGCTCGGGAGGCGTTCATTGATGCCCTGGTCACCGGGCGCAATCAGATTTTCCTGTCAGCGTCGAAGAACCAGGCGCACATCTTCAAGGCTTACATACAAGGCTTCGCCCGTGAGGTTTGCGGTGTTGAGCTCACCGGTGATCCGATCATTCTGGCCAACGGCGCCGAGCTGCATTTCCTCGGTACCAACGCCCGAACCGCTCAGGGTTACCACGGTAATTTCTACTTCGACGAATTCTTCTGGACCTTCAAGTTCAACGAGTTGAACAAGGTCGCCAGTGGCATGGCGATGCAGAAACAATACCGACGCACTTACTTTTCCACGCCATCGAGCATGGCGCATGAGGCCTACACGTTCTGGACCGGCGAGCGCTTCAACAAAGGCAAGCCTGTTGCGCAGCGGCTGAAACTCGACGTTTCGCACGACGCTCTGCAGCAGGGCAGGTTGTGCGAGGACCGGATCTGGCGCCAGATCGTCACCATTCTCGACGCCGAGCAGCGCGGCTGTGATCTGTTCGACCTGGAAGAGCTGCGACTCGAGTACAACGCGGACGCTTTCGCGAATCTGCTGATGTGCCAGTTTGTCGACGACGGGGCGAGCATCTTCCCGCTCAACGTCCTGCAGCCCTGCATGGTCGACAGTTGGGTCGAGTGGTCCGAGGACTACAAACCTTTCGCCGCACGGCCGTTTGCCGATCGGCAGGTGTGGATCGGCTACGACCCGGCGGAAACCGGTGACAGCTCCGGCCTGGTGGTCGTGGCGCCGCCGCTGGTCCCGGGAGGCAAATTCCGCGTGCTCGAGCGCCATCAGTTCCGCGGGATGGACTTCGCGGCACAGGCCGAGGCGATCCGGCTGGTCACGATGCGCTATTGGGTCACCTACATCGGCATCGACATCACTGGCATGGGCTCTGGCGTGGCGCAGCTGGTGCGCCAATTTTTCCCCAACGTGACGACCTTCAGCTACTCCCCCGAGGTCAAGACGCGCCTGGTGCTCAAGGCTTACGACGTTATTCACAAAGGACGTCTGGAGTTCGACGCCGGCTGGATCGACATGGCCCAGTCGCTGATGGCGATCCGCAAGACCATCACCGCCAGCGGCCGGCAGTTCACCTACACGGCAGGCCGCACCGACGAGACTGGGCACGCGGATCTCGCCTGGGCGCTTTTCCACGCACTACATAACGAACCGCTTGAGGGCCAAACCTCAACGAATACCGGTTTCATGGAGATTTATTGATGAGCAACAGCCGCAGCGAAACCACGCAGGTGTCCACATCAGCCCCGGCTGCGATCGCGGACCAGGTGCTGCCGGCAACAGGCGGCAAGATGGAGGCCTTCACCTTCGGCGATCCCACGCCAGTACTCGATGAGCGGGGGATTCTCGATTACCTGGAGTGCTGGCTGAACGGTCGGTGGTATGAACCGCCGATGTCCCTCGACGGCCTGGCCAAGTCCTCCCGGGCCAGCGTGTTTTTGCAATCGGGCCTGAATTTCAAACGCAACATGCTGGCCCGCACCTTTATTCCCCACAAGTTGCTGTCACGTCAGACCTTCGAGCAATTCGCCCTGGATTTCCTCTGGTGCGGTAACGGTTATCTGGAAAGGCGCGACAACATGCTGCGCAGCACGCTGGGCCTGCAGCCCGCCCTGGGCAAATACATGCGACGTGGTGCCGATCTCGAAACCTATTACCAGGTGCGCGGCTGGCGAGACGAGTACGAATTCAAGCGCGGGACCGTTTACCACCAGCGCGAGGCCGACATAAACCAAGAAATCTACGGCCTTCCTGAGTGGCTCCCAGCGCTGCAAAGCGCGCTGCTCAACGAGTCCGCCACATTGTTCCGGCGCAAGTACTACAACAACGGCAGCCATGCCGGTTTCATCATGTACATGACCGACACCGCGCAGAACGAGACGGATGTTGCCGCGTTGCGCAGTGCGCTGAAGTCCGCAAAGGGACCGGGCAATTTCAGAAACCTGTTCATGTACGCCCCGGGCGGGAAGAAGGACGGCATCCAGCTGATCCCTGTCAGTGAAGTGGCGGCGAAGGACGAATTCGGCTCGATCAAAAACATCAGCCGCGACGACATGCTCGCTGCGCTGCGGATTCCCCCTCAACTGATGGGTATCGTTCCGCAAAACGCCGGCGGTTTTGGCTCGATCAAGGAGGCGGCGCAGATTTGGGCGATGAACGAGCTGGAGCCGATCCAGGCTCGCCTGCAGCAGGTCAATGAGTGGTTGGGCGAGGAGGTCGTCCGTTTCAGGCCTTTTGACGTGCAGGCGAGTACGGAGGACTAATTACTGGGCTGTGGTGGTCGCCATTAAAACAAAAGGCGCGCTCGCTATTGAGCCTGAATCTGGGCCGGCTTTTTGACACCCATCACTTGCGTCACAGATCGACCACAAACCCCCGCAGCCCGATGCCATCGGCAAAGCGGCCCACGGCGGTCAAAAACAAAGATCACTTGAACTTCAAGCCGGGCGCCGAATTCAAGCGCGAATACCAGATGTTTGCGGCCGCGCATGGCATGTTGATGGTGGAAATGCTCAAGGAGTCTTTTGACCTGCTCAAACAAGCGAAGATCGGCGGAAAGTAATCCGCCCACTCACCCAAGCCCCGCACTGGCGGGGCTTTTCTTTGGGCAAAAAAAAACCGCCTCAGCCGAAGCTGAAGCGGTCGATCTTGGCGACCTTATTTCAGGTCGTCGAAGCGGTCTCGCAGCAATTCGAAAACGTGATGCACACGCAGACAAACCACCACGAAGTCCCACGCACGTTTGAACTTCAACATGCTTGGCCCTCCCGTAGTTGGGCCATACCTCCAGCGCGCTTATCCCGGAACACGCGAGCCTTTGGGAACACACCACGCGTTCCCTATGAGGCGGCTAAGCTGATGGCCTCCCGAATGAATCCGGCACGGATTACTAGGCCCGTGTTGAGAGGTCCAAATTCGCGTTCAGGTTCTGGTCATCTGCCCCAGTTGCCGAACGCGGAACTGGCCCGATGTTAACGAATTTTTTCCAGCTGTGGTGGGACGAATCCGCGCATTGAGCGGACGAGAGGAGGGGTTTTTCGGTGGAAGCGAGGGTTTACAGGGCTTTGGCTGGATAAGATTTTTTTTCAGTATTTTTGGCGATTGTTGCTTTTGTTCAAAAAACATACAAAAAGCCGCCAGCCCTTGCCCGCCGCCGTCCTCGACGGACGGCCGGACCACCGCCAATCGTTAATTATTGCGCGGGGTGGCACCAGCTTGTACTCTCTTGCGGACACCACGCGTTCCCTGTGAGACCGCCGGCCCGGCCACTAACCGAGCTGGCACAAAAAAGCCGCCCTACTAAGGCGGCTTTTTTTTGCCTGCTGGACCCAGCCCCGCACTGGCGGGGCTTTTCTTTGGGCAAAAAAAACCGCCTCAGCCGAAGCTGAAGCGGTCGATCTTGGCGACCTTATTTCAGGTCGTCGAAGCGGTCTCGCAGCAATTCGAAAACGTGATGCACACGTAGACAAACCACCACGAAGTCCCACGCACGTTTGAACTTCAACATGCTTGGCCCTCCCGTAGTTGGGCCATACCTCCAGCGCGCTTATCCCGGAACACGCGAGCCTTTGGGAACACACCACGCGTTCCCTATGAGGCGGCTAAGCTGATGGCCTCCCGAATGAATCCGGCACGGATTACTAGGCCCGTGTTGAGAGGTCCAAATTCGCGTTCAGGTTCTGGTCATCTGCCCCAGTTGCCGAACGCGGAACTGGCCCGATGTTAACGAATTTTTTCCAGCTGTGGTGGGACGAATCCGCGCATTGAGCGGACGAGAGGAGGGGTTTTTCGGTGGAAGCGAGGGTTTACAGGGCTTTGGCTGGATAAGATTTTTTTTCAGTATTTTTGGCGATTGTTGCTTTTGTTCAAAAAACATACAAAAAGCCGCCAGCCCTTGCCCGCCGCCGTCCTCGGCGGACGGCCGGACCACCGCCAATCGTTAATTATTGCGCGGGGTGGCACCAGCTTGTACTCTCTTGCGGACACCACGCGTTCCCTGTGAGACCGCCGGCCCGGCCACTAACCGAGCAGGCACAAAAAAGCCGCCCTACTAAGGCGGCTTTTTTTTGCCTGCCGGACCCAGCCCCGCACCTGGCGGGGCTTTTCTTTGGGCAAAAAAAACCGCCTCGACCGAAGCCGAAGCGGCCCACCCTTCGACCTTACATCAGGTCATCAAAGTGATCTCGCAGCAATTCGACCAGGTGATGCATACGCAGTAGCGCGTAGAAACCCTGCCACGAACGGCGAGCGAATTTGAAAAGTCGCATAGGCGGCTTCCTCAAGAAGCCTGACAACCGCCGCCCTTACCGGGCAGAACGACGGTTTACTGAAAGGTGTCGACGCTTTCAGCGTGCCAGGTGTTTATCGGCCCTTCCAAATCCCGGCACGTTTTCCAGACGTGACGAAAGAGGCCAGGGGCGATTGCATGCCCCGACTAACGTAATACTCCAAAACCCGTACCAGAAAAAAGCACTTTGACGTTTTTTTGAAGTTTATTTTTCAGAGTGATAGATAGCCCTTGACGTCAGCTCGTCGCAATGTTTGGCATTGCGTCGAAAAAGCGTCACGTGCTGCCCAAGTGGCACTATCCCACTGATTTCGCCGTACTTCCGGTGAATTTCGCCGCGCTTCGCCTTTCCAATCAACGAGCAAACGGCCAAATAAGCGGCGAATTAAGCGGACATGCACTACATGTTGTGTGGCATGCACCATTGCGCATTTATTAGCACCTAATTTATAGTCGATTCGTCGACGCTTTCAGCGTGCCTGCGAACCCTACCTCCAATGGGGACCGCACAAACTAACCGCCACTCCAACGGCGGTTTTTTTGTGCCTGTCGTTTGTGTCCGTGACCCGTCACAGCTCGACCACAAACCCGCGCAACCCGATGCCATCGGCAAAGCGGCCCACGGCGGTCAGGCTCGCCCAGGTGCGCACCTTCTCGCGCTTGGAGCGCACCGGCACCCACCGCGCGCCGCTGCCGCCGAGGCGGATCGACAGGCCCCAGGCCGGCCCGCCATCGACCTTGGCCACCAGGCATTCACGCACCGCGTGCTGGCTGACCAGGGTGCGCAGCACGTCTTCCTGAATCGCCTCGCCGATCATTCAGCCCCCCGAGGCTGGTTGAAGGTCAGGCCAAAATCCCCGACATAGCCGACGGCGCCGCCGAGGCTCTGGCCGTCATCCAGGGTCACGCGCACCGTGTGCGAGCCGCGTGCCGCCGGCAGACGGTGCGGGGTACTCAGCTCAAACAGCCCGGGCATGGTTTCGTTGAGGATCGCCGGGAAGCATTCGCGGTGTTCGCTACCGTCCGCGCCGGTCAACAACACGTCGACCAGGCCGCGATAGGGCAGGCTCATTGCCCACCCCCGACCGCCTGCAAATACTCCAGGTCGGCCAGCGCATCAATCCGCTTGAACCATTGTTGGTCAAAGGCCGCGCGCATGATATCGGCCTCGCCTCGGGTGACTTCGCGCCGCTGCTCCAGCGCGGCCGTAAAGGCATGGCAGTCGTCGCGCAACGCACGCGCAGCCAAGTAGTTCCCAGCGGCCAGCAGTTTGTCGAACCACACATTGGCCGGACGGTCGATCTCGGGCGGCAGTTGCAGCAAGGCCAGCTTGCTTTGCTCGGGGGGCAGCGACACGTAAGGCATGCGCTCATTCCTTTTCGAGTAAGGGGCCGGCACTACGTAAAATCAGCACTGGGGGGAGTGGTCACCCAGTGTAGGGGGGAGTGGGAAACAGCATCCAGAAAAAAGGCCCCCGCACCTTTTGAAAGTGGGGGGGCCAATTTTACATAGCACACGTTATGCGCGCACGGCGGTTATTTGCCGTCGTTGTAGCCAGCGTCGTAGGCATCCAACAAGGAGTCCGGCGTATCGTCGTCGCCGTTCCAGCTCGTGCCTGGCTCGTTACCTTCACAGGCATCAGCGTACCCGTCTGCATAGTAAAGCCCTTCTACATTGTCCTCGCCTGGATTGCTCATGCCTTTGCCTCGTTGGTGGATTGCTGCACTCAAGATATCAAGCGCTAGCAGTATTTTCACCAGCGCCCAGGGTGGGGGGCCTTTCTGTTCGTTATGCGCAGGGCTGAAATGGCCTTCCGCTTGCCTTGGCGGCTCAGGCTCGAATAAGAATTTCGATTTGCTCCACGCGGATTCCCAAGCCAATAGCCAGCCCCCTCTTGGCTTGCTCGATGGTTAGCCCCTCTTGATCCTCAGCCAACTCATCTTCGGCCACTGGGCCATCGTCACTTTGGGGTTCTAGATCAGTTAGGACAGGAACGGGCTTGAACGTCAGTTCGTCGAGGTTCAGGCCAAAGTCGCTCAGCTTCATGTATGCAATCGGATTCCTACCACCAACCCAGCAGTTAGGCACGTCAATCTCGGCATACTCACTGATGTTTACGATTTTTCTAATGTCTCCATTGGAGTCTTCCTTTAGTGATTCAACTCCTGAAATCTTGCCCACTAAGAAAGCTGTGCCATGTGGGTGAGATGCATTCCCCCAATCGAGGTTTCGATTTTGAATACACACGATGTAGCGCATTTTCGACGCATTACTGGTGGATAGGCGCCATGCTTTGCTTCCTCCCTCCCGCAGGATACGTTGTGTCCCTCTGCAAGTGAACACTGCAAGGCAGGGGGTGTGATCGAGTTTTTCAGTGGTTAGGCTCATCGATGGTATCTTTTTGGCTGGCTTTGTGTGATCCACACTACGCCGCAAAATCTAGAGATGCAATAGTAATTTATCTAGTGTCACTGTAGAGATGCGTCTAGAGAATGACCTTCCTCTACCCATGTTGATCATCATCGAGCGCCCAGAAGATTAGTAAGGCTGGTTTGCTCCAGCGCTACCAGATGTATTCCCGCAAACAAAAAAAACCCGCCATTCGGCGGGCTTTGCTGTGGGGCGATTGAACGAAAACGCCGTTACTCGCACCATTTTGGGGCGGCGCCGGCACGGCTGCATGGGTCTTCACCTGGCGCGCGCCGTCGTCCCCCCGCCACGCCTGCGGGCTAAATCGGTCTTAATTTCTGCACACCTGCAACCCACCAGCCGCAGCGCCCGGCGGGCCTCTCCTGAGCAAACTGGGGCTGAGAAAACCCTACAGATCCCTACACGCACCCTCTCTTTTCAGAGCGCCCTGGAGCGCTATTCCAAGGGCCTGTTTTCAGGTGACCCACGGGAAACAAGTAATTTAAGTATGTGAAGGTGAGAAACCAGCTGCAGCCCGCACGCGATGCGGTTTTGAGCACTTACTTTGCACTGGCTTTTTTGAGTAAGGAGGGGAGTAATTTTTATCTAACTATATGATTTATATAGATATTTTATTTTCGATTTCTGACCTTGGTAAAAGGTAATGTTATTTCTAGATATTACTTAAAACTTACCTAATCAAATCGTCTACAAGCCTTGTGATTCGTAGCTTTCAGAAGGGGGGAGGAAAAACTTACCAAAAATACCGGTTTCCCGTGGCTCAACATAAAAACGGGACTGGCTATAGGGGGAGGGTGGCGGCAGGTTCTCGCTCCCGCAGCAGCTCGCTTACACGCAAACTGTCACCGGAACTGTCACCAAACACGCTAAGGCTCAAACTGACACGTCTGGAACCCTTGAAAATAGTGGAGCGGGTGAAGGGAATCGAACCCTCGTTATCAGCTTGGGAAGCTGGAGTAATGCCATTATACGACACCCGCTCAGAGCGGCTGACTTTGTACCAGATGTGGGCGTGGAAATGAAGTTTTTCTTTGCGTGGGACGACTTTAGCGCAGGTGAAACAAAACACAGCCAGGTGGCGGTCTATCGCGGGCAAGCCTTGCTCCTACAGGAAATGCATTCAACACTGTAGGGCGAAGCTTGCTCGCGATGACGCTGTTTCAGATGGCCAATGCATGTTGGTCCTGGACGTAGTGATAACGCGGTCGACTTTCGTGTTGCGAAGGTTTCAGAAAGCCCAGCAACGCGTTGCGGCTATCTCGGCAAGCAGCTTTGTGTTCCATGTCGAGAAAGTGGCCGGTGGCCTGCAGGGTGCTGAAAGTAGCGTGTTGCACATGGTTGGCGAACCGTTGAGCGCCGTCGGCAGCGGTGTACTCGTCCCATTCGCCGTTCATGAACAGCACCGGCACGTTGATTTTCTCCGCGGCTTTGAAGAAGCACTGCCGATCACTGTGCAGCAGATCGCTGATGTGGAAGTGCATCTGCCCGTATTCATGCTCGGCCAGGGAACTGACGTGCCGATAATTGAAGCGCTTGAACAGTGTCGGCAGGTGTTTGCCGATGGTGCTGTTCACCAGGTTGCCGACCCGGTCACCGTCCCGGCTGCCGAGGTAATCGATGCCGCGCTCGAGGTAGTCGAGCATGTGCGCGTTGATCTCCGGGGAGAACGAGCTGATCACGGCTTTCTCGATGCGTCGTGGCTGGTGGGCCAGGGCGACCAGGGTCGCGGCGCCACCCCAGGAAAACGACAGCACGTGTTCGGCGGCGAAGTGGTCGATCAGCTCCAGGAGGATCTGCCCTTCGATTTCCTTGGTCAGCAGTTTCTCGTGCAGGTTGTGGGCTTTCGACTTGCCCGCGTAGGGCTGGTCGTAGCAAACCACATTGAACTGCGGGTGAAGGTTTTTCACGGTTTGTGCAAACGACGCAGTCGTGGCCATCGAGCCGTTGACCAGAATAATGGTCTTCTCTGCGGCGTCTGCGCGATAGAACTCCGTGTAAACCCGATACTGACCCTGTATATCCAGCACAGCGATTTCTGGCCTCATGTCATAAGACTCCTGGCAAGCGGGTATGCGTGCAAATCAGATTGCACGAGCTTTGTGACAGGTAGGCATACGCCTGGAATTTGAGAGGCCCATGTCGATCCATTGCAGTCCGGTCGACGGGTGTTGTTATTGGCGGGCAGTCTGCCGGTGGAGGCGGAACCTGAGGGTTCTCTACCGGCAAAAAGTTTCTTGGAAGTATATTGTGACTCGTCGGTTACATTTCGGCCGACGTCCTGATTCAAGCAGGGGTCACGTCATCGCGCAAGTATCTTTCGTAAATTGTTCGACAACTTCTGCTGAGCGGTCGCCTGCTTAGATCAATTGAATCTCTTCGGTGCGTAATGCGCGGTACTCGCCCGGTTTCAGGGCGCTGTCGAGCACCAGCGGGCCCATGCTTTCGCGGTGCAGGCGCAGCACCTTGTTGTCGAAATGGCCGAACATCCGCTTCACCTGGTGATACCGACCTTCGACAATGCTCAGCCGCGCCGACTTTGCCCCGAGTAGCTCCAGCTCGGCGGGTTGGGTGGTGAGATCCTCAAAGGCGAAGTACAGCCCCTCGATGAATGCGATTGCATACTCCGGGCCGATGTCCCGTTCGGTCTCGACGTAATAAACCTTGGGCAGTTTGGTTTGCGGCTGGGTCAGGCGTCGCGACCAGCTGCCGTCGTTGGTGATTAGCATCAGACCGGTGGTATTGAAATCCAGCCGGCCGGCGATGTGCAGCTCATCCTTGTCCGGCTCATGGATCAGGTCGAGCACGGTCGGGTGTTGCGGATCGCGGGTGGCACTGACGCAGCCAGACGGTTTGTGCAGCATGAAGTAGCGTGCAGGCTTGCCGACTTGCAGCAGCTCATCGTCGACTTCCACGCGGCTGAATTCCAGGACTTCGGCGTGAGGGTCGCTGACGACTTTTCCGTCGATCCTGACGCGCTTTTCCACCAGCAACAGACGCACCTGCTTACGGTTGAAGCGCGGCAGGTTGCTGAGGAAACGGTCAATGCGCATGGCTAGAGGTCGGTGGGAAACGGGCCGCGCATCTTACGTGATCGGCAGGGCGGATGCTTGCAACTGCGCCTCGACCTGAGCGCAGCCGGGGCACAAACAGGATATGTCGCGCAGTCCGGCCGACAGCGCTTCGAGCACGGCCGGGTCGATGCTGACGCCGTAGCACCAGCAGGCCCGATCGGCGGTTCGCGGGTCGGCCAGGCTACAGTCATTGGCGGCGCCGCACGCCGGGCAGAGGTAAGGCTTGATCATGTCGGGTTATTCATAACTGGAGTGAAGCATTTCCACGCAGGTGCGGTTACGGCCGGCTTGCTTGGCCCGGTACATCGCATGATCAGCCCTCGAGAGCAGCGTGTGCAAGGTGTCATCGGTCTGCAGGGTGGTCAGGCCGATGCTGACGGTCAGCTGCAAGGCCTTATCGTCGTAGGCATAACGCTGTTGCTCGACATGCTGACGAATTTTCTCGGCGATCATCAGACCGGTCTCACCGTCAGTGTCCTTGAGTAGCACGATGAATTCTTCACCGCCCCAGCGGCAGACAATGTCGGAGTGCCGCAGGCAACTCTGCAGACCCCGTGCAAAGCCGATCAGCACCTGATCGCCGGCGCTGTCGAGCTCGCCGAGGCTCTACCCGATCTTCGCGCCTTGCGGGCCGCCCTCGGCACCGGTGAGCACCAGGCGTCCGAAGTTGTCGACGAAGTACACGCTGCGCTGGTAGCGCTGCTGGTATTTGTCGATCAGCTTGATCACAGCATCGACTGTCAGACCGACGCCGGCCGCGCCAATGAAACGATTGTTGTAGTCGTAGACCTTGTAGTTGATGAAGAAGGTCAGGTTGTCCTTGTTGGCAAGGTCCGGGTCGACATTGATCTCGTAGGGATCGGCCATGTCTCGCACGCGGAAATACCACGCATCGCGGGGTTCAGTGGCTTTGACCTGCTTGAGTTCGCCCTTGGCGTGGTAGTAGGTGAGGCTGGTGTTGGAGACGAAAAATGCGGTGTAGGCGCCGTAGTGGGTCATGACCTCGTTGAGGTAGCGGGTCATTTTTTCGGGATCTTGCTCGCCGTTTACCACCCAGTCACGCAGGCGGCTATCGTCACTACTATTGGAGCGGACATTCGCCACGTTATTACGGAGGTGGATATCGCGGTGCCCACCATTAATCAGCGGGCGAATGGATGAAAAACCTTTCATCGGCGACTTGTTTCAATCTGTTTCGGGAACGCACCAGATTTGGAAAACGATGTCTGATCTTTCGACAGTCACCGAATAATTGACTGTCGCCTACCAGCGTCGCTGGTGTGGCTCACTCGCGGTCCAGGAGGCCGCCATGTATCTGCGAATTCTTCTGATTGCTGTATTGGGATTGTCACTTGGTGCATGCGTGCCTTATTCCGATGGAGGAGCCAGCTACTACAGTTCCGAGGTCTATACCTCGCCAGCCTATTATTCCGGTGGCGGGCCTTACTACTCAGGTGGCGGCGGTTATTACACGCAACCACGCCGGTACTACGCCCCGCCAGCGCGGTATTACCAGCCAACGCCGCGGTATTACCATCAGCCGCGGGTTTATCAACCGGCACCACGCTATTACCAGTCGTCGCCACGAGCCGATTACCGGGCTCATCAGAATCGCGGCTGGGATGGCCATAACCGTGGCAGTTGGGACGGCCGTAACCGCGGTAGAAACAACGACTATCGCGGCGGCCATGGTGGACGCGACAACCGTGGCGGAAGGGGCGACCACAACGGTCGCGGCGATCACGATGGCCGAGGCGGCCACCGTTAAACACTCATGAAAAAGCGGCGCATGAAGCGCCGCTTTTTTTATGCCCGGATTTCAGTATTCCTACAGATCGGCCAGAGGATGCCGGCCTTCCCAGGCCTTGTGGAAATGCGCTTCTACCACTGCATCCGGCAGGTTATTGATGTCTGGCCAGTGCCAATGGGGTTTTTGATCCTTGTCGATCAACCGTGCGCGCACGCCTTCGCTGAACTCCGGATGACGGCAGCAGTTGAGGCTCATGGTGTATTCCATCTGAAAGACTTGCGCCAGCGACATGTGCCGGGCGCGGGCAATCTGTTCCCACACCAGATGAGCGGTCAGGGGCGAGCCTTCGCTCATGGTTTTCGCGGCACGGCTGAGCAGCAGATCCGTGTTGTCGCGCAGCTGGCTGATGGCCTTCCAGGCGCAGCGCACGTCACTGACATCCAGCAGCTCATCGATCTGCTGCCGTCTCGGTAGCCACTGGGCTTCAGGCATTTGCGCGATCGCTTCCTGCTGCAACGCCTTGAGCAGGCTGTTGAGCTGCATCGGCGTCTGTTCCTGCCAGTTCAACTGCAGCAGGCCTTCCATCAGCTCTTCCTGCTGTTCATCGAGCAGGAAACGGTCGGCCAGGTCCAGATCGATCGCATCGCGACCGTTCATATGGGCGCCGGTCAGGCCGAGAAACAATCCGAGCTTGCCGGGCAGGCGGGACAGAAACCAACTGGCCCCGACATCCGGGTACAAACCGATACTGATCTCCGGCATCGCCAGGCGGCTGCTCGGCGTGACAATCCGGATGCTCGCCCCCTGCAGCAGCCCCATGCCGCCGCCGAGCACATAGCCATGCCCCCAGCAGATCAACGGTTTGGGGTAAGTATGCAGATTGAAGTCCAGGCGATATTCCGCCGCAAAGAAATGCGCGGCCAGCGGCGGCACTTCGCCGGGGTGGGCGCGACAGGCTTCCACCAGGCTGCGTACTTCGCCACCGGCGCAAAAGGCTTTGGCACCGTTGCCGCGCAACACGACGCAGACGATTTGCGGTTCTTTGGCCCAGACGTCCAGTTGATCGCGCAAGGCGTTGATCATCGGCAAGGACAGGGCATTGAGGGACTTTTCGGCATCCAGGCTGGCGACTCCGATGCGTGCGCCGTCGGTGCCAGTGAGTTCTTCGAAGTGCAGATTCATCGTGACCTCGATCGGGAATTTGAGCGTTCAGTATGATCGCTGTACAGGAAAGTGCCGGATCTGCGTCAGAGCAATTGACAAGCGTGATGGGCTTTCCTAGGGTTCGTCCCATTGTTTTTGCCGGATGTAACCATGACTGCTGACGACCGTATCAAACTCGAACCGAGCTGGAAGGAGGCACTGCGTGCCGAATTCGACCAGCCCTACATGGCAGAGTTGCGTAACTTCCTGCAAGAGGAGCGCGCGGCCGGCAAGGAAATTTACCCTCCAGGACCGATGATTTTCAACGCGCTCAATTCGACGCCGCTGGATAAAGTCAAAGTCGTCATCCTCGGCCAGGACCCGTACCACGGTCCGGGACAGGCCCACGGCTTGTGCTTTTCGGTGCAACCGGGCGTACCGGCGCCGCCGTCGCTGGTGAACATCTATAAAGAGTTGAAACGCGATCTGAACATCGACATCCCGACCCACGGCTGCCTGCAAAGCTGGGCTGACCAGGGCGTGCTGATGATCAACACCACCATGACCGTGGAACGCGCCACCGCCAACGCCCATGCGGGCAAAGGCTGGCAACACTTTACCGATCGGATTATCGAAGTGGTTAGTGAACACCAGCCACATCTGGTGTTCCTGCTGTGGGGCGCACATGCCCAGAGCAAGCAGAAACTGATCGATGCCACCAAGCATCTGGTGCTGACCTCGGTGCATCCGTCGCCGCTGTCCGCTTATCGTGGCTTTCTCGGGTGCGGGCACTTCAGTCGAACCAATAAGTTTCTTGAGCAGAATGGCGAGACGCCGATTGAGTGGCGGTTGCCGCCAGTTTGATGCGTTGACCGAGTTGGCCTCTTCGCGAGCAGGCTCGCTCCCACAAGGATCACGCGAACCCTGGGGGAGCGAGCCTGCTCGCGAATGGGGCGACTCAGTCTTTCAGACAGAATCCGGCTGCCGATTCCAATACTTGAACAACGGCTCCGCCAGAAACAACACAAACAACAGCCGCATCACCTGCATTGCCGTCACCAGCGGTACGGACAATTGCAATGTCTCCGCCGTCAGGCTCATCTCCGCAATCCCGCCGGGCATCATGCCTAACGTCAGCGAACGCAAATCCAAATGCGTCAGCGCACTCAACCCCAATGCCGCCAACGTGGCGATCAACATGGTCAGCACCGTGCCGATCAAGGTCCGTCCCATAAAAGAAGGCGCACGCCGGAAAAACTGCCGATTGAAGTGACACCCCAACCCGCTGCCAATCATCCATTGGCCGATCTGGCTGCCGCCGTTGGGCAAACTGATGTGCAGATCCCAGCCAATGCTCACCGCCGCGCTCACCAACAAAGGCCCGAACAGCCACGGATTGGGTTGACGCAGACGCTCCCAGAGCCAGGCGGCGAGGGCGCCAGTCGGGAACAGAAGCGCCAGCCAGCGCCAGTCAACGGAAGTGGCATGGGACAGCGGTGCACCGTCACCCAACAAATACTTGAACGCCGCCGGCACACACAGCACCACCACCAACACCCGCAGACTTTGCCCCGCCGCAACACGACTGAGCACTGCGCCGTTACGCGCGCCGAGGTTGACCATCTCCCCGGAGCCGCCCGGCATGCTGGAAAAGAACGCGGTGGCGCGATCTTCACCGGTGCGCCGCATCAACCAGACCCCGACCACGGCCGACAGGCTGGTGACCAACGCACCGAAGAAGATCAGACCGAAGTGGCTCAGGACCTGCTCCATCACCACCGGGGTGAAGTGCAGGCCGATGCCGATGCCGACAATCCACTGGCCGCACTTGCGGCCGCCAGGGATTTCCGCCAATTGCCAGGGTGTCAGGCAACGCACCAGGATGATCGCCAGCAACGAGCCGACCATCCACGGCAGTGGCCAGCCAATCTGGCTGGCCAGGTAACCGCCCAGCAGACCGACCAGCGGGGTTCCCCACCAGGCTTTGAAGGGTGTTCGATCAGACATCGGCGATAACGCGCCGGGCGACCGCACGTTTGCGCCAGATTCGCAGGATCGGCACCAGCAGCATCACGGCGATCAACGCCCAGACACCCATGGTGATCCCGCTCGACCAGAGAATCTCCAGTGAACCGTTTGAGATCGACAAGGCTCGGCGCAGGTTCTGTTCCATCAAGCCTCCGAGGATGAAGCCCAGCAGAACGGGCGATAACGGAAAGTCCAGCTTACGCAGAATGTAGCCGAAGATGCCGATGCCGATCATCAGGAACAGGTCGAAGGTGGTGGCATGCACCGCGAAAACGCCGATGGCGGTAATGATCGCTATCATCGGCACCAGCGCCCAGTTCGGCACGGCGAGGATGCGGGTGAAGATGCGGATCATTGGAATGTTGAGGATCACCAGCATGATGTTGGCGACAAACAACGAGGCGATCAGGCCCCAGACGATGTCCGGTTGCTGTTGAAACAGCAGTGGGCCGGGTGTGATGTTGTACAGCGACAGTGCGCCGATCATCACCGCCGTCGTGCCCGAACCCGGAACACCCAGCGTCAGCATTGGCACCAGAGCGCCGCAGGCTTCAGCGCCGATGGCGGTTTCCGGAGCGGCCAGACCACGCTTATCGCCTTGTCCGAATTTTCCGCTTGGACCCGCGATACGTTTCTCGGTCATGTAAGCCACGGCGCTGGCCAGTGTCGCGCCAGCACCGGGTAATACGCCCATGATGAAGCCGAGCACACCGCAACGCATGTTCACCCAGAACACCGACGCGGCCTCCTTGAAGTTGAACATCATGCGACCGGTGGCTTGGAACGCTTCCTGGCCACGGTGGGTTTTTTCCAGCAGCAAGAGGATTTCACTGATCGAGAACAGACCCAGCACCAGCACCACGAACTGAATGCCATCGGTGAGGTGGATGTTGTCACCGGTGAAGCGGTAGACACCACTATTGGCGTCAATGCCGACCGTCGACAGGAACAGACCGATCAGCGCCGCAATAAACGTCTTGAGCGGTCGATCACCCGCCATGCCGCCGAGGCAGACAATCGCGAACACCATCAGTACGAAATATTCCGCCGGACCGAAGGCAATCGCCCACTTCGCCAGAATCGGTGCGAACACCACCATCCCGCAGGTCGCAATGAAGGCGCCGATGAACGAACTCCACGCCGAAAGTGATAACGCAACCCCGGCCATCCCCTGACGGGCCATCGGGTAGCCGTCGAGGGTGGTCATCACCGTGGAGGCTTCGCCCGGAATGTTCAGCAGAATCGAACTGATCCGGCCGCCGTACTCACAACCCAGATAAACCGCGGCCAGCAGGATTAACGCCGACTCCGGTGGCAGGCCGAGGGCGAAGGCGATCGGGATCAGCAACGCCACGCCGTTGATCGGACCCAGGCCGGGGAGCAGGCCGACGACGGTGCCGATCAGCGTGCCGCTGAGTGCGGTCACCAGGTTGTAAGGGGTCAATGCGACGCCGAAGCCGTGACTCAAATAACCAAGCGTATCCATATCAGTTCTCCAGAACGTCGAGCAGGCCCAGAGGCAGTGGCACGTCCATGACTTTGTCGAACAGCAGGTACAGACCGATACTCATCAGGCTGATGATCACCGCGCTGGGCAACCAGCGTCCGCCGTACAGGCGCGCCATCGGAATGCCAATCAGCATGCTGCTGAGGATGAAACCCAGTGGTTCGAACAGCCCGGCAAAGATCAGCAACAACAACACGCAAAGGCCGATTTTGTTCAGGGTTTCGCGATCCATCGGCGGATCGTCATCGGTGTGTTTGATCGGCGAGGGGCGATACACCATGTAAACCAACCCCAAACCCATCAGCCCCAGCATCAACAGGGGGAAGGCCCGTGGTCCGATCGGTTCGTAGGAAAAAGGTGCCTGGTAGGGCCAGGCCATCAGCACCAGGCTGAGACAGGCCACCAACAGCATCGAAGCAAAAATGCGTTGTAAGAGCATGGGAAACTCCTGTGCCGCAGCCCTCCAGAACGGGGGCCGCAGCCGCTAGACAGAGGCGATCACTGAATCAGGCCGAACTCTTTGGCCAGCACTTTGTAGTCCGCCACCTGCTTCTTCACGTAGGTGTCCAGCTCCGGGCCGGTCATGGCGAACGGGAAGAGCTCACGTTGGTCGCGCAGCTTAGCGAACTCCTCGGACGCCAGCAGCTTGTCGAAGGCGTCTTTCCACCAGGCGTAGTCTTCGTCGCTGACCTTTGGCCCGAGGTAGAAGCCGCGAACCACCGGCCAGACGATGTCGTAGCCTTGCTCTTTGGCGGTCGGAATGTCTTTCATTTCCGGCTCGTCCAGTCGCTTCTCGGAGAACACGGCCAGCAGGCGCATGTCGCCGCTCTGGATGTGCGGCATGGAGTCGGAGATGTCGGTGCTGCCGACCTGGATGTGGCCGCCGAGCAGGGCGGTGGCGATTTCACCGCCGCCTTCGAGGGCGACGTAACGCAGGTCGCGCGGGTTGATCCCGGCAGCCTTGGCGATCAGCGCGGTTTGCATCCAGTCCTGGCTGCCGACGGTGCCGCCGGAGCCGATTACCACTTTGCTCGGATCTTTCTTCAACGCCTGAACCAGATCGTCCAGGGTCTTGTAAGGCGAATCGCTTTTCACCGCGATGGCGCCATAGCTTGTTCCAACCGCCGCCAGCCAGCGCACGGCGTTTTCATCAAAACGGCCGAACTTGCCTTGGGCCAGGTTCAACAGCGAACCGCTGGACCACGCTACCAACGTGCCAGCGTCGGCTGGACGCTGAGCGACCACCGCGTTGTACGCCACCGCGCCGACACCGCCGGGCATGTAGGTCACGCGCATCGGTTTGGTCAGCAGTTTCTGGTTCACCAGCGCGCTTTGCGCCAGTTTGCAGGTCAGGTCGAAACCGCCGCCGGGCGAGGCCGGGGCGATGCATTCCGGGCGTTTGGGTTCGGCGAGCAATTGGCCGGCGAACAGCAGGGCGCTGGCGGTGAGAGCAAACTTACGCAGTGACAAATTCATTGGGTTCTCCACAGATTTTTTTGTTGTATGGATATGTAGGAGCTACCGAAGGCTGCGATCTTTTTGGCTTCGGCGGTTCAATCAATTACCAAAGGGCAACGCTATAGCTCACCAGCAGACGCACTTCATCGGCATCGCGAGCGGAGTAGTTGGAACGGTAAGTGGCATTACGCAGGCGCACGGCTACATCCTTGAGCGCGCCACTTTGTACGACGTATTTGATTTCGGTGTTGCGTTCCCACTCTTTGCCTTCGTCACCGTTCTTGAGCTTGATGTTGTCACCGCTCAGGTAACGGCTCATGAAACTCAGGCCGGGAACCCCAAGCCTGGCGAAGTCAAAGTCGTAACGTGCCTGCCAGGAACGTTCTTCGGCACCGGCAAAGTCGTTGATCTGAACGAAGTTGACCAGGTACGGGTCACTGCCATCGACATAAGGGAACGCGCTGTCCCCGGACATGTGCTGATAGCCGGCGCTGAATTTATGCCCGCTCAAGGCGTAGCTCACCAAGCCGTTGAGGGATTTGTTGTCGATCTTGCCGCCACGGGCCGCGCCCTGGTCATCACTGATGGCCAGGCGCAGATCGGTGCCGAAAGTGCCGGGGCCGAACGGTTGCGAAGCGACAACACCGAGGAAGTGCTGGTTGTAGACATCATCAAGTTGCGCGAAGTGGTAGCTGCCGGTGATTTTGTCGGTGAACTTGTAGTCCACGCCGCCAAAGTCGAAATGCTTGCCGGCTGCGGTGCCAGCGAAGCGGCTGTTCTTGTTGTTGAGGGCGATGTCCTCGAAGTCGGTGCTGTCGCGGTCCTTGGCTTTCTCCAGACGCCCGCCGGTGAAGGTCAGGTTCTTGATCTCTTTGGAGGTCAGCAGGCCGCCTTCGAAGGTCTGCGGCAGGATGCGCCCGTCGTTGGGCTTGAGGATCGGCAGTTCCGGAATCAGGCTGCCGATTTTAAGTTCCGTGGCGGAGATTTTCACTTTGCCGGTCAGGCCAAGCTTGGAGTACTCATCGGCCGCGCGGCCGTCGTCATGGGTTGGCAGCAGGCCGGTGCCGGTGCGGTCGGGACTCGAATCGAGTTTGACCCCCAGCATGCCCAGCGCATCGACACCGAACCCCACGGCGCCGTCGGTGTAACCCGATTGCAGGTTGAGCATGAACCCCTGAGCCCATTCGTCCCGCTTGGATTGCTGGGCGCTGGTGCCGTCGCGAAAGTCGCGGTTGAAATACATGTTGCGGGTTTCGAGGGTTGCCGTACTGTCTTCGAAGAAGGCAGCCTGGCTCAACGGCGAAAAGCCGGCGAGGGCGGCGGCACTGGCAAGGGCTGTGTGGCTGAGGCGGGAAAAACGAGCAGGCGGGCAAGCCTGTAGCTGCATGGACAGCATCTTGAAGTACTCCGTTTATTGTTCTTATTGGCGAAAACGCTTCGAGGCGTTTTTCGTACGCTATGTGCGGTAGCGACGGGCAGTCGAAACTGTCCGTGGCTGGACTCTAACCGGCCAACCTTTCGCTAACCTTTCAGAAGACTTTCACGGTTTTCGGGCTTCACAGCGGCGGTTGCGGCTGTAAACTCCGCGCCAAAGAATGGCGTCGACCATCCCTGAATGAGGTAAAGATCCATGCGTGTTCTGCTCGTCGAAGACCACCTGCAGCTCGCCGAAAGTGTTGCCCAGGCGCTCAAGAGCACCGGGCTGACCGTGGATGTGCTGCACGACGGTGTGGCGGCGGACCTGGCGTTGAGCAGCGAGGAATACGCCATGGCGATTCTCGACGTCGGCCTGCCGCGCATGGATGGCTTCGAAGTGCTGGCGCGCCTGCGGGCGCGGGGCAAGAACCTGCCGGTGTTGATGTTGACCGCCCGCAGCGACGTCAAGGATCGGGTCCACGGCCTGAACCTCGGCGCTGACGATTACCTGGCCAAACCTTTCGAACTGACCGAACTCGAAGCCCGGGTCAAAGCCTTGCTGCGCCGCAGTGTGCTCGGTGGTGAACGCCTGCAGCGCTGCGGTGTGCTGGCCTATGACCTGGACACTCGACGCTTCACCCTCGGCGAAGAGTTGCTGACCCTGACCTCCCGCGAACAGGCTGTTCTTGAAGCGCTGATCGCCCGTCCTGGCCGGGTGATGAGCAAGGAGCAACTGGCCTCGCAAGTATTCGGACTGGACGAAGAGGCGAGCCCCGACGCCATCGAGATCTATGTCCATCGCCTACGCAAAAAGCTAGACGGCCAACCGGTGGTCATCGTGACCTTCCGCGGTCTCGGCTACTTGCTGGAAAGCCGCGATGCATAAGCCCAGCAGCCTGCGCTGGCGGTTGCTGTGGAATCTGGCGTTGTTGCTGGTGGTGTTGATGTTGGCCAGTGGTTTGAGCGCTTACTGGAACGGTCGCGAAGCTGCCGACACCGCCTATGACCGGACCTTGCTGGCCTCTGCGAGGACCATCGCTGCGGGCGTCTCCCAGCGTGACGGCACGCTGAGCGCCGACGTACCGTACGTTGCCCTCGACACCTTCGCCTACGACAGCGCAGGTCGGATTTTTTACCTGGTCAACGACATCAATCAGAAGCTGATCTCCGGTTACGAAAACCTTCCGCCACCGCCGCCGGGAACGCCGCGCACCGATGACTATCCGGCACTGGCGCGTTTCTATAACGCCAAGTACCAGGGGCAGAACGTGCGCGTGGTGAGCCTGCTCAAACCCGTGAGCGAGCCGAACATGAACGGCATGGCGGAAATCCGCGTGGCGGAAACCGATGAGGCGCGGGTCAGCATGGCCCGCAGCCTGGCGGCGGACACCTTGTTGCGTCTGGGCATGCTGGCGGTGGGTGCGTTGTTGCTGGTGTGGTTTGCGGTCAGCGCCGCGTTGCGTCCGCTGGAGCGCTTGCGCACCGCGGTGGAAGAACGTCAGTCGGACGATCTGCGGCCATTACCGTTGGTGGAAGTGCAGCACGAATTATGGCCACTGGTGCGCGCGCTCAATCACTTTACCGAGCGCTTGCGCGGGCAGTTCGAGCGTCAGGCGCAGTTCATCGCCGATGCCGCCCATGAGCTGCGTACTCCCTTGGCGGCGCTCAAGGCACGACTGGAGCTGGGCTTGCGCTCGACCGAACCGCAAACCTGGCGCAATACGTTGGAAACCGCCGCCCAAGGCACGGACCGTTTGACCCACCTTGCCAATCAATTGCTCTCGCTGGCACGGGTCGAAAATGGTGCCCGGGCCATCGCCGAGGGCGGCGCGCAGTTGCTTGACCTCAGTCAGCTGGCTCGCGAACTCGGCATGGCCATGGCACCGCTCGCCCACGCACGCGGTGTGGCGCTGGCGCTGGAAGCGGACGAACCGGTGTGGTTGCGCGGCGAGCCAACGCTGTTGAACGAACTGTTGAGCAATCTGGTGGATAACGCGCTGGCCCATACACCGTCGGGTGGCAACGTCATTCTTCGGGTCACGGCACCGGCCGTGTTGGAGGTCGAGGACGACGGCCCCGGCATTCCTCTTAAAGAGCGCGATCGGGTGTTCGAGCGCTTTTACCGGCGTAACCAGCAGGTGGCCGGTTCGGGGTTGGGGCTGGCGATTGTCGGTGAGATCTGCCGCGCACACCTGGCTCAAATCAGCCTGCACGATGGAGAGCAGGCCGGGTTGAAGGTGCGGGTGAGTTTTATCGCTGGGGAGTGATGGTGTTTGTTATGGCCTCATCGCGAGCAAGCTCGCTCCCACACTGGATCTATGTAACAGCGAAGATTCCCTGTGGGAGCGAGCTTGCTCGCGATGGGGGCGCTGCGGTCCCAATCAGTAAAACATCGACCGCGATTCTTCCAGATCGCGACACATCGCCTCGTTCTCCGGATCAATTCCCAGCTTTTTGAATGCCGGCACACTGAATGCGTCGATGCGCGCGAGGGGATGGTCGGTGTCTTTGTGGCAATACAGGCTGGCCACCTGCACCAGATCGACATAATCGACCCGCTCGGACTGTCGATTGAAGTCCAGATAAAGCCCCGGCACCTGTACCAGCATTTCCGGAAACTCCCAGACCCTGAGCAGTTTGTCGCCGAGCAGTGGATGAATGTGATCAATCACATGGTTGAGGCTGACCGGGTCAGACAGCAGTTCATAGTGATCTTCGGCGTAGGTCAGGATCGGCAACACACCGATCTGATGCACCAGTCCGCCAAGGGCTGCCTGATCGGGCTTGAGTTGCGTGTATCTGCGGCACAATGCATAGCTGATCCCGGCGATTTCCAGGCTTTTGCGCCAGACATCGCGCATTTTCTGTTCTACCACCTCGGAGCGGGCATGGAAAATCTGTTCCATGACCAGACCGATGGCCAGGTTGCTGCTGTAATTGATGCCCAATCGAGTGATTGCCGTGTGCAGGTCAGTGACTTCCTGGGTCGCGCGCAACAGCGGGCTATTGACCACTTTGATCAGACGCGCCGACAGCGCGGTATCGCGGCCGATCACTTTGCTCAGGGTGCTGACACTGATTTCCGGGTCTTCAGCGGCCTTGCGAATCTGCAGGGCCACTTCCGGTAACGTTGGCAGAACCAGGTCATCGTTATCGATGGCCTCAACCAAATCCTGTTGGACCTTTTCCGCCAGCTCACTCATTTCGTTTCTCTAGGTATTGCGACAAATGCTGCTGTTAACGCTGGATTTCGCGATCGCGATCCAGTTCGTAAGGCAGGTCGAGCAAGTGCAGGGCTGGCCCTTCGAGCGCGCCCAGATGGATATTACCCCCTTGCGCTGCTTCGGCTTGCAGCACGGCCAGAAGTTCAATGTTTTGCCCGGCGTTGGCGGCCAGCACCACTTCGCCGATAGAGCTGCCGTGGGTAGGGGAAAACAATTGTGTGCCAGGTTCAGGCAACTCGTTGGCATCCAGTTTCAGGCGATACAAGCGGCGCTTGAGTTTGCCCAGGTACTGCATGCGCGCGACGATTTCCTGGCCGGTGTAGCAACCTTTCTTGAAGCTCACGCCACCCACGGCTTGCAGATTGAGCATCTGCGGGATGAACAACTCGCGAGTGCTCGGCATGACCTGACCGATCCCTGCGCGGATCTGGCCCAACAGCCATTGATTCAGATCGCCTTCGGCCAATACGGCGGACAGCTTGCCCTTGATAAGGTCGGCCTGGTCGGTGGCGACCCAGAGTTCGGCGCGGTCCGGCGAGACGCGAATGGCGATCAAGCCGTCATTGCGCGCGACGCTGTCGGTGTCGGCCGGAAGCTCAAGACCGAGGCTGATCAGTGCCGCATCACCATGGTCGACGCCGAAGCGGACCCAGGCGGCACTTTCGTCGGTCAGTTTGGATTTGGAAAACACCGCGTACTTTTTCAGGTCCGCCAGTTGCGGTTCCAGCAACTCGGTGGCCATGGCCATCAGAACGCCGTCACCTTCCAGCAGGATGCGGAAACTCGACTGCATCCGGCCCTTCTGCGTGCAGCGGGCGCCGAGGCTGGCCTGGGTGTCACTCAGGTAATTGAGGTTGCAGGTCAATTGGCCTTGCAGGAATTTGCCGGCATCCGCGCCGCGTACTGCGAGAACGCCTTCGTGAGACAGGGTGCAGAAAAAAGCAGAATCGGCCATGGGTCATCGCAGGGTAAAGAGTCTGGGGGACATCATAAGGGGGCGCTCTCGAAATGGGTAGTTCACAAAGGATCGTTGGCGGCCGACCAAAGCCGAGTGTTCGACTCCGCCTGGGGCTGTATACTTGCCGCCTATTTGAGGAGCGCTCCATGGTCGAAGATGTTGAACTGAATCGCCTCTACTGGCACAGCCGCCGCGGCATGCTTGAGCTTGACGTGTTGCTGGTGCCGTTCGTGAAAGAGGTCTATCCGCACCTCAATGATGTCGACCGCGATTGCTACCGCAAGCTGCTCGAATGCGAAGATCAGGACATGTTCGGCTGGTTCATGGAACGCGCCGAATCGGAAGATCCGGAGCTTCAGCGCATGGTTCGCATGATTCTGGATCGTGTCCAGCCCAAGTAATGCGTTCGAATGCCGCTGGCATGCCTCACGGCAGTTGCTGGCGGCGTATCTTCTGGCCCAGCTGTTTGCGCTGGGTTCGCTGTGCCTTCTCACTATTCCGATCTGGGCCTGTCTGCTCGGCGCTTTTTGCTGTCTGGCTCACGGCGCTTGGGCGTTGCCGCGACGGATTTTGCTGACACACCCAAGGGCATTTCGCGGCTTGCGTCGCAACGCCGATGGCTGGCAGTTGTGGAATCAGGAGGAGGGTTGGCAATCGGTGCAGCTACGACCGGACAGCCTGGCGCTACCTTTGCTCGTTGTGCTGCGTTTTCGTCTGCGGGGCGAACGACGGGTCAGGGCGATTTGTGTGCCCCGTGACTCGCAGGCGGCGGATCTGCACCGGCGCCTGCGGGTTCGGCTCACGTTCAGTCGACGTAGGTGGGCGGCACCAGAATAGTGTCCAGGGCAACCGGCAGCATGTTCGGATAGTCGAGGGTGTAATGCAGGCCGCGACTCTCCTTGCGTTCCATGGCTGACTGGATCATCAGCTCGGCCACTTGGGCCAGGTTGCGCAGTTCGATCAAATCCCGACTGACCTTGTAGTTGCTGTAGAACTCGTCGATTTCATCCAGCAACAGACGCACGCGGTGCTGTGCCCGTTGCAAGCGCTTGTTGGTGCGCACAATGCCGACGTAGTCCCACATGAATCGCCGCAGTTCGTCCCAGTTGTGCGCAATGATCACGTCCTCATCGGAGTCGGTGACCTGGCTCGCATCCCAGACGGGCAGGGCGATCGGAATCGAAACCTGCGGCAGCTGCTCAAGAATGTCCGCCGCCGCGGAACGCGCGTAAACGAAACATTCGAGTAACGAGTTGCTGGCCATGCGGTTGGCGCCGTGCAGGCCGGTGAAGCTGGTTTCGCCAATGGCATATAGCCCCGGCACGTCGGTGCGACCCTGCTGATCGACCATCACGCCGCCGCAGGTGTAGTGCGCTGCCGGAACCACTGGAATCGGTTGCTTGGTGATGTCGATGGAGAATTCGAGGCAGCGTTCGTACACCGTCGGGAAGTGAGTCTTGATGAACGCTTCCGGCTTGTGGCTGATGTCCAGATAGACACAATCGACGCCCAGGCGCTTCATTTCATGGTCGATGGCCCGGGCGACGATGTCACGTGGCGCCAGCTCGGCGCGAGGGTCGAAGCGCTGCATGAAGCGTTCGCCGTTGGGCAGCTTCAGGTGTGCGCCTTCGCCGCGCAGGGCTTCGGTGATCAGGAAACTCTTGGCTTGCGGGTGATACAGGCAAGTGGGGTGGAACTGGTTGAATTCCAGATTCGCCACCCGGCAGCCCGAACGCCAGGCCATGGCAATGCCATCACCGCAGGCGCCGTCGGGGTTGCTGGTATAGAGATAGACCTTTGCTGCGCCACCCGATGCGAGGATCACGAAGCGAGCGCCGTAGGTGTCGACTTCACCGGTCCCGCGATTGAGGACGTAGGCGCCGAGGCAACGATCACCTTCAAGGCCCAGGCGCTTTTCGGTGATCAGGTCGACCGCGACCCGCTGCTCCAGCAGTTCGATGTTCGGTCGTTGCCTGGCCTTGTCGAGCAAGGTTCTGAAAATCGCTGCGCCCGTGGCATCGGCGGCATGGATGATGCGCCGATGGCTGTGACCGCCTTCGCGGGTCAGGTGGAACTCGAATCCGCCATCTTCGGTGCCGGACTGTTCATCGCGGGTGAAGGGCACACCTTGGTCGATCAGCCATTGAATCGCCTCTTTACTGTGCTCGACGGTAAAACGCACAGCGTCTTCGTGGCACAGGCCGCCGCCAGCATTGAGGGTGTCATCGACATGTGATTCAACGGTGTCGGTGTCATCCAGGACGGCAGCGACGCCACCCTGGGCCCAGAAAGTCGAGCCATTGGCGAGGTCGCCTTTGCTCAGTACGGCGATGCGCAAATGACCGGGCAAGGTCAGCGCAAGGCTCAAGCCGGCAGCACCGCTGCCAATTACCAGAACATCGTGTTGAAACTGTTGGCTCATTTCAGGATTCCGCTCAAAGCGACCCGGGTCGGGGTTGGCGCAAGACACCTGGATCGGCGAGTCAAGACAGCCACACAGCCCACTAGTATATAGAGGGGGGGAGCGGCACAATAGCGAGCACGCATGGCATTGTGAAACTACTGTGACGGAAAATACCTGACGCTTCGTCGGATGGTTTTTCGGCCGGTTCGGCGACAAGACGACTGTATCAACGATTTAACAGTCTTTTTCTATTCACGGTTGCACAATGTCGGTCTTGCGCAGCTATAAATGTATGGAACTTTTGCCAAAGGCCCAAGATCAATAGACCGTTGCCTGATTCAAGGAACAGTGTCGGCTTCAACGCGGGATCTGTGATTTGATCCTTGCCGGCGAATCCGATGACAAGATTATTCGCGCAGCCGGGTTGACCCGCGCTGCGCTTTTCGTGCGTGCCAAATCAGAGCCCGCAGGAAACTTGCTTGGAGGGGGAGAACTTTTGCGAAAAGCCCGAGTCTATGTTTGCAAGTCTGGTTGTTTAGTTATGCAAGCCTCCTCCGAGCTTATCGAGGAGTGTTCATGCTAACCCAGGAAGAGGATCAGCAGCTGGTCGAACGCGTTCAGCGCGGCGACAAGCGAGCTTTCGATCTGCTAGTGCTGAAATACCAGCACAAAATTCTCGGGTTGATCGTGCGTTTCGTGCACGACACCCATGAAGCCCAGGATGTGGCGCAGGAAGCCTTTATCAAGGCCTACCGTGCACTTGGAAATTTTCGCGGAGACAGCGCGTTTTATACGTGGCTTTACCGCATCGCCATCAACACGGCGAAAAACTATCTGGTTTCACGCGGCCGTCGGCC
The DNA here is from genome assembly GCF_044760065.1 of Pseudomonas sp. NPDC098740. Taxonomy (NCBI): domain Bacteria; kingdom Pseudomonadati; phylum Pseudomonadota; class Gammaproteobacteria; order Pseudomonadales; family Pseudomonadaceae; genus Pseudomonas; species Pseudomonas sp. NPDC098740. The sequence continues at coordinate 55,090 of NZ_JBIWAM010000006.1, forward strand.
GCCGGATAGCGATGTCAGTTCCGAGGATGCAGAGTTCTACGATGGCGATCATGGCCTCAAGGATCTCGAGTCGCCAGAGCGTGCATTGCTGCGGGATGAGATCGAAGGCACCGTCCATCGAACCATTCAGCAACTGCCAGAAGATTTGCGTACGGCTTTAACTTTACGTGAATTCGATGGTCTGAGTTACGAGGACATTGCGGCCGTCATGCAATGTCCGGTGGGTACCGTGCGCTCCCGGATTTTCCGCGCTCGGGAAGCCATCGATAAAGCCCTGCAGCCGTTGTTGCAGGAAAACTGAGACAGCGGCGACAGCCAAGAGAGGAACGCCATGAGTCGTGAAGCCCTGCAGGAATCGCTGTCCGCAGTGATGGATAACGAAGCGGACGAATTGGAATTGCGTCGGGTATTGAATGCCTTTGACGATGTTGAAACCCGTGATACCTGGGCTCGTTATCAGATCGCTCGGGCAGTTATGCACAAGGATTTGCTGCTTCCACGTCTGGATATCGCTGCGGCAGTCTCTGCTGCGCTGGCTGACGAAGCTGTACCTGCAAAAGCCTCCCGTGGTCCATGGCGCAGCCTGGGTCGTCTGGCGGTCGCTGCTTCGGTAACCCTCGCCGTACTGGCAGGTGTTCGTCTGTATAACCAGGACGAGATCGCTGGGGTCGAACTGGCTCAACAATCCAGTCAGCCAGGTCTGGCCGTTCCTCAGGTCAAGGGTCCAGCTGTATTAGCAGGCTACAATGAGAGTTCGGAAGCCACTGGCCCTATGGCCAACGGCGTATTGCAAGGTCAGCCAGGCTGGCACGATCAGCGTCTGCCAGGCTACTTGCGCCAACATGCTCAACAGGCTGCACTGAAAGGTACTGAGAGCGCTTTGCCTTACGCTCGTGCAGCAAGTCTGGAAAACCGTTAAGGAGGATCATGCGCGCCATCCCTCTACTTACGCTTCTGCTCTGTGGCTGGTTTGTTGTTCCAGCCCATGCCGATGAAGCCCAGGACTGGTTGACCCGTCTGGGCCAAGCCGAGCAACAGCAAAGCTTTCACGGTACATTCGTCTACGAGCGTAACGGTAGTTTCTCTACCCACAAGATCTGGCACCGCGTCCAGGATGGCAAGGTCCGCGAGCGTTTACTCCAGCTCGACGGCTCGGCACAGGAAGTCGTGCGCATTGATGGGCGTACTCAATGCGTCAGCGGCATTCTGATAGCAGGGCTTGGAGATTCCTCCAGCTCCGCTGCTCGTGCACTCGATCCACAAAAGCTAAAGAATTGGTACGACCTTGCCATCATTGGCAAGTCGCGTGTGGCTGGGCGTGCGGCAGTAATCGTTTCACTGACACCTCGCGATCAACACCGCTACGGTTTTGAATTGCATCTGGATAAAGAAACCGGCCTGCCTCTCAAATCATTGCTTCTGAATGAACGAGGGCAGTTGCTGGAGCGATTCCAGTTCACGCAACTGGATACCGCCGATGTTCCGTCCGACAGCGACTTGCAGCCTGGCGCCGATTGCAAAACTGTTGCCCTCGACAGTGACAAGGCTTCTGCAATCAAGGCCGCGCAAGTATGGCGTTCGGACTGGTTGCCGCCTGGTTTCGAGCTGACCAGCAGTACCTCCCGCAAGGATCCAGAGACCAAAACCCAAGTCAACAGTCTGATGTATGACGATGGTCTGGCCCGTTTCTCGGTTTTCCTTGAACCGTTGAATGGCGCAACAATTACTGACACTCGCACCCAGTTGGGGCCGACCGTTGCAGTTTCCCGACGCTTGACTACCCCGCAAGGCGAGATGATGGTGACCGTGGTCGGTGAGATTCCGATTGGCACCGCTGAACGGATTGCGCTATCCATGCGCAGCGACGCCACTGCAACCAAGTAGTGAGCTGAAATCGAAATGTTTGGTGAGCATTTCAACTTGCAAATATCCCCGATTTTTTCTATAGGTCAGAGCCTCTCGGCTCTGGCCTTGTTTGTTGTTCCCGGAACAAAAATACCGGCGTATCGTTCCCGGTGTTCCTTGCTCCATATCGCTTAACCATGCTCGTCGTAACGGGAGCCGTATGTCGATACCACGCTTGAAATCTTATCTCTCCATTTTTGCCACCGTGCTGGCTCTCGGTCAGGCGGTCACCGCTCAAGCGGTCGAATTGCCAGACTTCACGCAGCTGGTCGAGCAGGCTTCGCCTGCGGTGGTGAACATCAGTACCACGCAGAAACTGCCGGACCGCAAAGTCTCGAGCGAGCAGATGCCTGACCTTGAAGGCTTGCCGCCGATGCTGCGCGAGTTCTTCGAGCGTGGCATGCCACAGCCGCGTACGCCTCGCGGTGATCGTCAGCGTGAAGCCCAATCCCTGGGTTCGGGTTTCATCATCTCGTCTGATGGCTACATCCTGACCAACAACCATGTGATTGCCGATGCCGACGAAATTCTCGTCCGCCTCGCTGATCGCAGCGAGTTGAAAGCCAAGCTGGTTGGCACCGATCCACGTTCCGACGTAGCGCTGTTGAAAATCGAAGGCAAGGATCTGCCGGTCCTGAAACTTGGCAAATCCCAGGATCTGAAAGCCGGCCAGTGGGTCGTGGCGATTGGCTCGCCATTCGGTTTCGACCATACCGTGACCCAAGGTATCGTCAGCGCCATTGGTCGCAGCCTGCCGAACGAAAACTATGTGCCGTTCATCCAGACCGACGTGCCGATCAATCCGGGTAACTCCGGTGGTCCGCTGTTCAACCTGGCCGGTGAAGTGGTTGGCATCAACTCGCAGATCTACACCCGTTCCGGCGGCTTCATGGGCGTGTCGTTCGCGATCCCTATCGATGTCGCGATGGACGTTTCCAATCAGCTCAAAAGCGGTGGCAAAGTCAGCCGTGGCTGGTTGGGTGTGGTGATTCAGGAAGTGAACAAGGACCTGGCCGAGTCGTTCGGTCTGGATAAACCAGCCGGCGCGCTGGTGGCTCAGATTCAGGATGACGGCCCGGCTGCCAAGGGTGGCCTGCAAGTAGGGGACGTGATCCTGAGCATGAACGGCCAACCGATCGTCATGTCCGCCGATCTGCCACACCTGGTGGGCGCGCTAAAGGCTGGCTCGAAAGCTGATCTGGAAGTGATTCGTGAAGGTAAGCGCAAGAATGTCGAGTTGACTGTCGGCGCTATCCCGGAAGAAGGTAAAGAGCTGGATGCGCTGCCGAAATCCAGCACCGAGCGCAGCAGCAACCGGCTGGGTGTTTCCGTGGTCGAGCTGACGGATGAACAGAAGAAAACCTACGACCTCAAAGGCGGCGTCGTGATCAAGGAAGTGCAGGACGGTCCTGCTTCTCTGATTGGCCTGCAGCCAGGCGATGTGATCACTCACCTGAATAATCAGGCAATCGGTTCCACCAATGAGTTCACGGATATCGCCAAGGCGCTGCCGAAGAACCGCTCGGTGTCGATGCGGGTTCTGCGTCAAGGTCGCGCCAGCTTCATCACCTTCAAACTGGCTGAATAAACCGGTTGTTGGCTGAATAAAAAAACCGCCTCGAAAGAGGCGGTTTTTTTGTGTCTGCTGAAAAGAGTCAGCCCATCATGTCCTTGATCATGCGCTCCTGTTCCATCAGCTCACGTTGCCGTGCGTCGATTCGCGATGACAGCGGGAAGTTGGTGCCTGCCTTACGCTTGGCGAAGTCCAGTTGCTGAATGGCCTGACGGTAATCCCCGACCAGGGCGAAATACTCGGCGCGGGCCTGATGCAGGCCGATAATGTTGCCTGACAGGCCGCGAGTCTCGGCCACCATGTACCAGACGTCCGGATCGTCAGGACGGCTCTTGAGCAGATTCTCCAGTGCTTTTTCCGCGTCGGGCGCACGGTTCTGCTTGAGCAGCAGGTCAACACGCACCGAATTCAGCGGATAGTTGCCGGGATACTGCGTCAACATTCGGTCAACCCGGGACTGGGCGTCTGGCAGACGATTGTTGGTGATGTCCAGATCGACCTGCGCCAGGTTGTAGATGATCTCGTTCGGCGACTTGGCCAGAAGCAGCTTGAGGTTTTCCCGTGCTTCATTCAGCTGGCCGCCCTTGATCTGGGCGATGGCCAGTCCATAGCGAGCGACATCATTTTTCGGGTTTTCATCAAGCTGGGCGCGAAAGCGTTTGGCGCCCAGGCCTGGGGTTTCTTCGTAGATCAACTGGACCCGTGCACGAATCAGCTGATAACGCATCGTGTCTTCGATGCCGCCGGATTTTGCCTGTTCGGCGCGGTTGCGCGTGTCAGCGATCCGCGACTCGGTCACCGGGTGAGTCAGCAGAAATTCCGGTGGCTTGGCGTCAAAGCGGTATTGGCGCGCCAATCGCTCGAACATGGTCGGCATCGAGCGCGGATCGTAACCGGCCTTTTCCAGATTGAGGATGCCAATGCGGTCAGCTTCCTGCTCGTTCTGGCGAGAGAAACGCCGTTGTTCCTGAATGGCTGCCGCCTGCGTGCCCGCAATGGCCGCGATCCCGGCATCGCCGGCGCCAGCTGCGGCAATCACGATCCCGGCCAGCAGCGCGGCCATCATCGGCACCTGCATGCGCTGTTGAGCTTCGACGCCACGGGCGAAGTGGCGCTGCGACAAGTGAGCCAATTCGTGAGCGAGTACGGAGGCGTATTCGCCTTCGGTCTGGGCATTGAGGAACAAGCCGCCGTTAACCCCGACAATGCCGCCCGGTGCGGCGAAGGCGTTGAGTTGCGGGCTGTTTATCAGGATGAATTCCAGGCGCCGGTCATTGACCTGGCTGGTCTCTACCAGCCTGTAGACGCTGGATTCGACGTAGTCCTTGAGCTGTGGATCGTTGAGCTGCGAAACCTGGCTGCGCAACAGCGCCAGCCAGGCACGGCCCAACTGATGTTCCTGTTGCGGCGAGACGATGGCAGAACTGGCGTCGCCGAGTGACGGCAGGTCGTCGGCGAAGCCCGGTGAGGCGAGCAGGCAAGCGAGCGTCAGCAGGGTAGGGCGCAAAAAAGTCATGCACAAAGCCTTAGTCGACAAAGACCTTACTGTAGCCGGACACTACGCTTCGGACCAGATATTCTAGCCGCTCGACCACCTGCCCCCGGAGTGATGCAATGACCGACGCTGTAGCCCATGACGCCGAACTCGACGCCAGCGGCCTGAATTGCCCCTTGCCGTTGCTCAAGGCCAAGATGGAACTCAATCGACTGGCCAGCGGCGCGGTGCTCAAGGTGATCGCTACCGATGCGGGCTCACAACGCGATTTTCGCACCTTTGCCCGATTGGCCGGTCATACGCTGCTTCGTGAAGAAGATGAAGCGGGCGTTTACCGCTATTGGTTAAAAAAAGCCTGAAACCTGCTGCGTTCATTTCTAAGGATTATTGATGTTCAAAGTGTTACGCGACTGGATTCAGCGCTACTTCTCCGATGAAGAGGCCGTTGTCCTGGCGGTCCTGCTGTTTCTGGCATTTACCGCCGTACTCACCCTGGGCGGCATGCTCGCACCGGTGCTGGCCGGGATGGTGCTGGCGTATCTGATGCAAGGGTTGGTCGTCACTCTCGAACGCCTGCGCATGCCGGGCGGGGTGGCGGTGGGGCTGGTCTTTGCGTTGTTCATGGGGCTATTGCTGGTGTTCATCGTGGTTGTGGTGCCGTTGCTCTGGCATCAGTTGATTACGCTGTTCAACGAGTTACCCGGCATGCTCGCCAAATGGCAGTCGCTGTTATTGCTGCTGCCCGAGCGCTACCCGCATCTAGTATCCGACGAGCAGGTGCTGCAGGCCATCGAAGTGGCGCGGGGCGAGATTGGCAAGTTCGGTCAGTGGGCGCTGACGTTTTCGCTGTCGAGTCTGCCGCTGCTGGTGAACATCATGATCTACCTGGTGCTGGTGCCGATCCTGGTGTTTTTCTTTCTCAAGGACCGGAAGATGATTGGTCACTGGGTGCGTGGTTACCTGCCCCGTGAGCGGGCGCTGATCACCCGCGTCGCTCACGAGATGAACCGGCAGATCGCCAACTACATTCGCGGCAAGGTCATCGAGATTTTCATTTGCGGTGGTGTGACCTACATCGGTTTCGTTGTTCTGGGCCTCAACTACGCGGCGCTGCTGGCATTGCTGGTGGGTGTGTCGGTGGTGGTGCCTTACGTCGGCGCAGTGGTGGTGACCGTGCCGGTCATGCTGATTGCGCTGTTCCAGTGGGGCTGGAGCGATCAGTTCATCTATTTGATGGCGGTCTACGGGATCATCCAGACGCTGGATGGCAACGTGTTGGTGCCGCTGCTGTTCTCGGAAGCGGTCAATCTGCATCCGGTGGCGATCATCTGCGCGGTGTTGTTGTTTGGCGGGCTGTGGGGGTTTTGGGGCGTGTTCTTTGCGATTCCGCTAGCAACCCTGTTCAAGGCCGTACTGGACGCATGGCCGCGCAAAGAGCCGGTGGTGGCGCCGCTGTTGTGAAGCGTCTGTGGGAGCTGGCTCCCACAGACGTCAACGATCAGGCCTTGTTCAGCGCCTGAGCCGCAGCCAATACCGCATCCACATGGCCCGGCACCTTCACACCGCGCCATTCCTGACGCAGCACACCGTCCTTGTCGATCAGGAACGTGCTGCGATCAACGCCCATATATTCTTTGCCATAGAGCTTTTTCAGCTTGATCACGTCGAACTGCTGGCAGAGCGCTTCTTCCTTGTCGCTGATCAGCTCGAAAGTGAACGCCTGCTTGGCCTTGAAGTTTTCGTGGGATTTGAGGCTGTCGCGGGACACGCCGAAGACTTCAGTGTCGGCGGCTTTAAAAGCATCAAGCTGATCACGAAAGCCCTGACCCTGGGTGGTGCAACCCGGTGTGCTGTCCTTCGGATAGAAGTAAATCACCACCTGCTTGCCTTTGAGGCTCGCGAGGTTGACGGTCTGCCCGCTGGTGGCGGGTGCTTCGAAGTCGGCAACCGGTTGGTCGATGGCAACGGCCATGAAAGCTTCCTTACATTGGGTTTTGTGGGCGCCACGGTTCGATCAGGGCATCCAGGTTCAGCGCGTCGGCGAAATCCAGGAACTGATCGCGCAGCCAGCTGATCTGCACACCGGCCGGCAAGGTCACGGTAAACGTGGCATTGAGCATGGTGCCGCCGGTTTGCGGGGCCTGATAGGTGTCGCAGGTCAGGTTTTCCAGTTCGACGTTGTGGTCCATGAAGAACTGACACAGCTCGTTAATGATGTCCGAGCGGTAAGCCGAGCTGACATAAGCGACGTATGGCAGGGCTTGAGGACGATTCTCCAGCGCCGCGCTGCGCACCACATTGACTGTAAAGGCGTGCTTCTTGGCGAGGCTCGACAGGCTGCCTTCGAGGCGCGCAAGGGCGTCCCAGCTGCCGGAGATCTCGAGGATCAACGCGCTGCACTCGCCATGACGCGTCAGGCGAGAGGTGACCACGGCGCAGCGGTTTTCATGGCTGGCGCGGCACAGGACGTTAGTCAGCTCCATGGGGTTGGCGCCGAGGGCACTGATGACAAGGAATTGTTCGCGAACTGTGGGGGTGGACATGCAGCATTCCTAAAGCGATGAGCGGTCGATACTTCTACGGGCTTTTTTTACCGGGAGCGAGCCTGCGGATGCGAATTCAAAAAACCCGAGCCGCAAGGTTGCAACGTGCTCCAGAGTGGCAAGAGCGAGGGGTGGCAACGCTGGATCGTGGCTTGTGATGCCGAAAATGGAGGCTGGAACCCGGCGTACGAGCTTATCAGTACCGATCAAAGTCTGAAGGGTAGCGAAAAGCAGCGCCAAGGGGAATGGCAGCGCCGCAGTACTTCGCTTGTACAAGCATCTTGGCGCCAGTACCATTACCGCTCTCTTTTTCCGGCAGGAGCGGTTGCATGATTGCGGGCAGTATGGTGGCACTGGTCACACCCATGGATGCACAAGGTCGTCTCGACTGGGACAGCCTGAGCAAACTGGTGGACTTTCACCTGCAAAACGGCACCCACGCCATCGTGGCGGTCGGCACCACAGGTGAATCGGCCACCCTTGACGTGAACGAGCACATCGAAGTGATTCGTTACGTGGTGAAGCAGGTTGCAGGGCGCATTCCGGTGATCGCCGGTACCGGCGCCAACTCGACGCGCGAAGCCATCGAACTGACCACCAATGCGAAGACCGCCGGCGCCGATGCTTGCCTGCTGGTCACGCCGTACTACAACAAGCCGACCCAGGAAGGCTTGTACCAGCACTTCAAGGCCATCGCCGAAGCCGTCGACATCCCGCAGATCCTTTACAACGTGCCGGGCCGTACGGCCTGCGACATGCTGACCGAAACCGTGATCCGACTGTCGACCGTGAAAAATATCATCGGGATCAAGGAAGCCACCGGCGACCTGACCCGTGCCAAAGCCATCATCGACGGCGTCAGCAAAGACTTCGTGGTGCTGTCCGGTGACGACGCCACCGCAGTCGAACTGATCCTGCTCGGCGGCAAAGGCAACATCTCGGTCACCGCCAACGTCGCCCCGCGCGACATGAGCGACCTGTGCAACGCTGCTCTGAAAGGCGACGCCGTGACGGCCCGCGCGATTCACGAAAAGCTGATGCCGCTCAATAAAACCCTGTTTATCGAATCCAACCCTATCCCCGTGAAATGGGCACTGCATGAAATGGGCTTGATGCCGGACGGTATCCGTCTGCCGCTCACCTGGCTCAGTGCTGCCTGTCACGAACCGCTGCGGCAGGCCATGCGCCAGTCCGGCGTCCTGGTTTAATTGAGGAAGTACTACGCATGAAGCGATTGGCCGGACTTTCCGCACTTGCCTTGATCATCTCCAGCACCAGTGGCTGCGGATGGGTCTGGGGCCCGGAAGGTTATTTCCGTGACCGCGGTAGCGATTACCTGGAAGCGCAACAGACTGCACCCATGCAATTGCCGTCGGATGTCAGCACCGCCAAACGTCTGGATCCGCTGTTGCCGATCCCGCGCAACGTGGCCGATGACACCGTCAAGGGCGAGTACATCGTTCCTCGCCCGCAGCCGTTGTCGGCAGGGGCCGACGCCAGCGCCTACTCCCTGCAAAAGACCGGTGATTCGCGTTGGATCGTCGCTCAGAACCCGCCGGCCGAAGTCTGGCCAGTGGCAGTGCAGTTCTTCCAGGATAACGGTTTCCGTCTGGACGAACAGCGTCCGCAAACCGGTGAATTCACCACCACCTGGCAGCATTCCGACGAACTGTCCGCCGCGATGGCCAAGCGTCTGAGCGCAGCCGGTGTCGGCGCTGACAGCGAAACCCGCGTGCGGGTCCGCATCGAGCCAGGCGTGCAGCGCAACACCAGTGAAGTCTACGTGGTCAGCGCCGAGCGTCCTGCCGGTAGCACCTCCGACGTGGCCTTCACCAACCGTTCGGTCAACACTGGCCTGGACGCGGCACTGGTCGACGACATGCTCGCGAGCATGAGCCGCACTTCGGAGAAGGGCGGTTCGGTCTCCATGCTGGCGTCGCGTGATTCCGATACGCCAAGTCGTGTCAGCCTGAGCGAAGACGGCAGCGGTAACCCTGTCCTGAACGTCGGCACCGATCTGGATCGTGCCTGGTCGAGCGTCGGTCGTGCGTTGGAACAGGGCGAATGGCGCGTTGAAGACATCAACCGCAGCCTGGGTCTGTACTACATCAACCTGGCCGAAAAAGCCGAGAAGAAGGACGAGAAGCCAGGTTTCTTCAGTGGTCTGTTCGGCAGCAAGCCGGACAAGGAAGAAGTTGAAGCCCGTGCCGAGCGTTATCAGGTTCGCCTGAGCAAGGTTGGCGACAACGTCCAGGTCACCGTCGAGAAAAACATCAACACCGTGGCGCCAGCAGACGTGGCGCGCAAAGTGTTGAGCGTGATTCAGGACAACCTGGGCTGATCACATGCGTTTTGCCGTTCTCGGCAGCGGTAGCCAAGGGAACGGCACGCTGATAGCCAGCGCTGACACGTATGTGCTGGTGGATTGTGGTTTCTCCCTGCGGGAAACCGAAAAACGCCTGCTGCGCCTGGGTGTGAACCCTGCGCAGTTGAGCGCGATACTCGTGACCCACGAACATGCCGACCACGTGCATGGCGTGGGTTTGCTGTCTCGGCGCTACAATCTGCCTGTCTACCTCAGTCGCGGCACCCTGCGCGGGATGCGCAAACCAATTGAACCGGCTGGCCTTCTGGCCGGCGGCGAGCAACTGCAGATCGGCGCACTAAGCATCGGCGTCATTGCCGTGGCCCATGATGCACAGGAGCCGACGCAATACGTCTTCAGTGACGGTGAGCGGCGTTTCGGCCTGTTGACCGACCTGGGCTCGTATTGCAACAAGGTGCTGGACGGCTATCGAGATCTCGATGCGTTGATGATCGAGTCCAATCATTGCCGTGACATGCTGGCTCGCGGTCACTACCCGTACTTTCTCAAGCAACGGGTAGGCGGTGAACTGGGGCATTTGAACAACCATCAGGCGGCATTCCTGGTGTCCGAGTTGGGCTGGCAAGGCCTGCAACACCTGGTCCTGGCCCATCTGAGCAGCAAGAACAACCTGCCGCAGCTGGCCCGGCAATGGTTTTTCTACACACT